>JAIOHN010000514.1 GCA_019912985.1 Anaerolineae bacterium
CCTATCTTCGGCAATTTCTGTCTGATACCCGTGTGATTGATTACCCACCCCTGTTGTGGCAGATTATTTTGCGAGGCATCATCCTCAGGACACGTCCCCGCCGCTCTGCCAGGTTGTATGCGCGCATCTGGACAGAGGTCGGGTCGCCTTTGCTGGTCCATTCCAATGCCCAGGTAGCGGGCTTGCAGGCGCGGTTAGGTGAGGATTATCGTGTCATCCTGGGCATGACCTACGGCCAGCCGAGTATCCAGCAGGCAGTTCAGACGCTGGAAAGCGATGGTATTGATCGTGTGATCGTGCTGCCAATGTTCCCGCAGTTCTCATCCACCACGACGGCATCCATTTACGACGCGGTCTACCGGGCAGCGGCAGGGCGACGCCAGGATCGCAAGCGTTTTATTCCGACTCTGCGCTTTATCGAGCCGTATTACGATCACCCCGATTACATCGAAACCATGCGGCTGTATTTACACAATGTAATCGACTCGCTCGAAGCCAAGCCAGACAAGTTTGTCATCACATTTCACGGCATTCCAGAGCGCTACATTCGCACAGGCGACCCTTATCGACAGCAGTGCGAACATACCGCGGCGCTGCTGGCTAATGCCATGGATTGGCAGCCCAACGAATGGGTGCTTTGCTTTCAGTCGCAGTTCGGCCCGGAAGAATGGCTGCAGCCCTATACAGAAGATGTACTTAAAAGCCTGTATGCACAGGGAGTCAAGCGCCCGCTGGTATTCTCGCCTGGATTTGTAACCGACTGCCTGGAAACGCTGGATGAACTGGGCAACGAGGGCCGCGAGCAGTTCGAAGCAGGCGGCGATGATGCCACACAGTTTCACCTGGCACCCTGCCTGAATGCGGACCCCGCCTGGCTGGATACTATGGCCCATCTGGTACGCGAGAACGCTCTCGGTTGGTCAACCGACCCCGCGACGCACCATCGTGTATCCTCGGTTGAGCATATCCCGACAAGCGGCGCTTAGATCCCGATCAGCATCCGCAGGTCAGAGATCAGGAAGAATGTGAGTAAAACGGTTGCCACGACGGCAATCGGCAGATACTGCCATTTGTAGCGATAATCGGCTGCCCAGAAGCGACGTACGCTGTACAGGATGGATACCAGCGCAATCACGTTGATTGCCACCATGATCGGCAGCGCAGCATCCACGGTAAAACCCAGCAGCGGCAGCACAAACGGCAGTAGAACATACTGCAAAATGCAGCGCACACCAGAAAATACCACCGAGAAACCGAAAGCACGCTCGGCACGGGCAGGGCTGTTCGCCGCGCCTGCCGGTTTTTCAGCCGGCGGGGCGAGAAACAGCAAGCGATAGACAAGACGTTCTGTTTTGTTTTGCGTAGCCATATTGTCCTCTGAATGGGGGAAAACACCGGGATTGTGAGACAAGCTTTGCTCTGTTGACTGTTTCACCCCTACAATCAATTCCTGGCCTGTAGTCTACGCGGCATCGGCAGGTGATCGCAGTGACAAATGGCGCAAAACACCCGTACTATTTAGCCAAATGCTCGATGCGCGTCGTGCTCTGGATTACCTCGTAGATTTCCAGCGTGGGATGTCCCAGGAAGGCATCGGGAGGCAGTGTGCCAGACCGGGAGTGACCTTCTTTGAAAGATGGCGATTCGGTCCAGCCCTTGAAATCAGCTTCCGATTCCCAGAACGTCATCACCACATAAGGATCGCCTTCCTGAGTAGGACGCAGCAGCTGGAACGATACAAAACCAGGCATACCATCCACCAGGCTGGCGCGGTCGGCAAAACGTTCCTCAAAAGCTGCCGCGTGTTTTGGGTTCACAGGGATACGATTGCAAACAACGATCATCAGTTCAACTCCTTGAATTTGAGTTTCCAAGATTGGCAAGTTAGGCTCACCGGGACCCATCGTATCACGGATGCGCCAAAACTTTCAGCGTGATATGGGGAATGGAGACACGAACTAAGCAGCAGAGCGCGGAAACGAAAACGAGCTCCCTGAGGGAGCCCGTTTCCTGATTGTGTTACTGGTAACGCACTAGTCTTCGTCGAATTCCAGAACCGGTGGGCGGTTGAAGTTGGCTACCGCGTCCTCACCGCCGATACCTTCAATGCTATCGTACAGAACTTGCAGGATGTAATCTGCATTATGTGCGAAAGCACCCGGGTCCTTCTGGACAAACTGATAGTTGTAAGCTGCCCGCAGCAAAGTGGGTGTCCACTGTGCGTAGCGTTCAGCATCGGCCATCTCATCCTCATCCAGAACGCCATCCCCGTTGGGGTCAGCGTAGAAGTAGGGATAAGCATTGGGGTTGTAGGCAATAGAAGTCCCGACCACATTCGTTGCATAATCCTGAATGGCAACCAGCAGCGCATCTTCCAGCGCCATGATTTCATCGCGGACCGGCTCTTCAACATCACCGTCACCGTCGTAGTCCACTGGATCAACATCTTCGTCTTCCTGACGGATCATGAAAATGTCTTCCGTTGATTCGACGTTTTCGTGGCAGTCGGAGCACAGGTTGTCGCGCAGGGTCAGCTCGTGTGCGCGGTGGCAGTCGGCACATTCGTCAAATTGACGGGTATGCTCGAAGCGACCATTGTATTCCTTGCCCTCATACTCGTAAGCGCCTTTAGCCTGCGTACCGAAGAGCGATGCACCAGCAGCGAAGTAATGAGGATTGCGGAAGTTGAGTGATTCAGAAACTTCGTCATCGCCCACACCCGCACCGGCGATCGCTTTGTTCACGCTAACTGTTGACTCACGTCCCTGGTGGCAGTTCAAGCACAGATTGCTCTCTGCGCCATCGCCAAAGGAGACGACTTCTCCACTGGGGAATTGAACTTCATCAATCTCGTAGAGAAGGAATTCGCCCAGATCACTATGGCAGGTGGTGCAGGCCAGTGAGCTGGAAGGAGGTTCAACAGCGATATTCACACCATGTTCGAGATAGAAAGGCAGCCCAACGGCAGTGTGACATTTGGCACACGTACCAGGCACTTCGCCCTCCGCATCCCAGTGACGGAATGGCTCAGAGGCAGTATCAAAGTGGCCGAGATCGTTACGAGCAGCCTGTGACAGGTCTACACCTTCACCGACCTGGGCATTGAGCATCTCAATGGTGTCGTACAGCAGTTCAATGTGATAAGACGGATTGTGTGCAAAACCACCGGGGTCCTTCAAGGAAACCTGATAGTTATACGCGGCCTTCAACAGGTTACCCGTAAAGGCGTTGTAGGCACCTTCATCTTCGTCTATTTCACCATTGTCATTGACATCAGCAAAGAAGTAAGGATACCGTCCTGCATTGTAAATCAGCGGTGTGCCAGCGATCTCACGGGCGTAAATTTGCATCGCCTCGTAAGTCATCTCTTGCAGACCCTGGATTTCTTCAGCAATACCTTCGCCGTTATTGCCATCACCGTCATAGTCGGCCAACGAGCCATTCATACGAATCCCTTGCAGGTCGTCGGCAGTCTCGACATCTTCATGGCAGGAGGCGCAGGCCTCTACTTGAACTTCCAGCGTGTGCGGACTGTGGCAGGAGGCGCAGGTGTCATAACCCGGAACATGCTGGTTCCGTGACATGTACACTTTGCCCTCAAACTCATATCCACCATGCACTTCCGAGCCAAAGAGCGACGCGGCAGCGGCATAGTAGTGGATATTGATGAAGCCAAGGTCCTCACTCGGTGCGTTGAGGTCTTCAGCCAAACCCGCATCAGCGATCGACTGATCTACATCGAGACCAGAAGCGCGACCCTGATGGCAAACCATGCACCGAGCTGATGAGCTGTTTTCGGTCACTTCCACGCCAGAGGGGAAGGTCACGTTGGTCAGTGTCGCGGTTGCACTGTTGTGGCAGGCATCGCAGGTCACTGTCGTGCCAATTGGCGCTGGGGCATCGACCACACCCGCTTCAGAATCATCCGCACCCACATAATCGCGATAACCGGGCGTAGAATGGCACCGGGCGCAGCTTTCAGGGATTTCCCCTTCTGCGTCCCAATGCACAAACGCCTCAGCCGACGCGTCTGCGTGCGGTGAGTTCACCCAGGCATTATAGAATTCTGCCAGGAACGGAGGCTCAGCCATCGGCTCAGGGGTTTCATCCTGTGCCAACACACTTTGCTGGGTGAGCAGCATGAAACCAGCTAGAATAAGCAAGGCTCCTACTGCGGCGAGATAAAAG
>JAIOHN010000515.1 GCA_019912985.1 Anaerolineae bacterium
GGCTATGCCAACGAACTGGCTGCACCCGCGCTGGACGCGACCGAACACGCCTGGCACCACCCGGATCAGCAGATTTACGATTGGATTGCCAACGGCAAACTGGGGTTGGGACGAACTATGCCAGCGCTGGGTGACCAACTCATGCATAATGAGATTCTGGCCGTAATTGACTATCTTCATTCCTTGTGGACCGCGGAACAACTCGCCGATCAACAGAGTATCACTGAAAGATACCCTGTCACGTTAGCGCCGAGACAGGAGCCATAGCTTCCCAAAAGTTCTGCATTCCTGTTGCTAATGATCTTAACGCTGTCCTCCGGGCCAAACCAAAATGGGCATGTTCACCACGATACCGGACCGTTCGATCTCGACCTCGCCCTCTGCCTGGGCTGCCTCGATTTCGGCCACGTTGTCGATCACACGCGGCGCTGCCCCCGCCTGCCAGGTCACCAGATTGAGCGCCCGCAGCGGGGTATACGCTTCATCACCTGGGATGCTGTCGAAAATGTCGGGCTGAAACCCCATCGGCCCGCCGCCAGCCACGCCATTGGTAAAGACATACACATTGCCCAATAATTCATCGGGGATGTCAGCAAGGCCCGGTACAGCGACCACCTGCGGCCCCATCATCTCAGTCAGGAGGCTGGCAACATCGGGGTCTGAGGCTTCGGTGTGGATAAAGAACAGCTCATCGCCGTTGTAAATGCCCCGCACCAGCGGCGCGAGGTCATCGCTGGAAAATCCGGTCTCCATCTGCCCCATACCCGACATGCCGGACATGGCTGACGTGGGTTCCGGTGTGGCCGTCGGCTCTCGCTGTGCCTTTGAGTTTCGTGTGAGGAAGCTCAACGCCAGGAACAGGATGATGACACTGGATGCCCAGAATTTGGTGTGCATGGATGGTCCTTTCTTAGGGTTGCTGTTCAATAGGTTCGTCGTATTTGCCCAGAATCGCAGTGCCGATCTCCTGAAGAGACCAGCGCTGTTGATGATTTCAAAGGCTACACCACGTTGTCATCAGCGACCGTTTTGTAGCCCAATTGCTCCAGAGTATCCGTGATGGCGGCTGCGCCAGTTTCTCCGGTCTTGAGGGTCACGCCGATGCGTTGTGTTTGCGGGTCAGCAGCGACTTTCAAGACCCCTGGCAGCCGCTTGAGCGCGAGCTGAATGGTATTGGCGCAACCGTTACAATGGATTGTCTGCTCACCCTTTACTTTCAGATTGATCGTGTTGACAGTCATTGCGCTTCTCCTTTTGTGGTTTGAGATGCTCTTGTTGTATTGAAGGGTACACCTTCAAGCGGCTTGAAGGTCAAGGGCGCTGATGGTAACAACCGACCGGCGAAGGAGTTGGTCAGGACGGCGCTGACGCTGGCAATCATGGCAAGCATCGCCCAGGCTGGATGCACCAGTCCAGTCGTGGCGGCTGGGACCCCGATGCCGTTGAAGGCAAATGCCAGCATCAGGTTCTGGACGGTTTTGCGGTACGATGTGCGCCCGATGTGATAAGCATCTATCACGGCTGTCAGCCGCTCACCAATGAGCACAATATCGGAGCTTTCGATAGCGATGTCCGTGCCTGTACCAATGGCAATGCCAATATCAGCCTGCATCAGCGCCGGTGCATCGTTGATGCCATCACCGACCATAGCTACTCGGACACCCCCTTGCTGAAGTTGGCGGACTTGGGCGGCTTTTTCATCCGGCAGCACTTCAGCCAGCACTGCATCGATCCCCAGTTCTGTGGCGATGGTTTCAGCGGTGCGCCAGTTATCGCCGGTCATCATCACCGACTCGATCCCGGCTTCCTTGAGCTGACTTATGGCCACTTTAGCGTCAGGCTTGAGGGTGTCGGCAAGGGCAATGAGGCCAACCAGGTTCCTCTCAGCAGCAACACCGACAACCGTTTTACCGCCCGCCTCCAGTGCTGTAGCCTGGTCCTGGGCCATCCCTATGTCAACCCCGGCTTCATCCAGGAGACGCAAGCTGCCTACGCGAATGATCTTACCTTCCAGAGCGGCCTGTACCCCTTTTCCGGGTGTTGCCTGGAAATCGTCTATCGTTGGCAACGTTAGCCCTTCTTGTTGGGCACGCTGGACAATGGCTTGAGCGAGTGGATGCTCAGAAAGCGCCTCAGCCCCTGCGCCCAATCGCAGCAGCTCACGGGCGTCGTAGCCACCAACAGGAACAATATCCACAACTTGAGGTTTGCCCTGAGTGAGCGTGCCGGTTTTATCAAAAACCATCTTCTGGATGTCTTTGAGGACCTGGAAGGCTTCGCCAGAGCGCATCAGGATGCCTTTTTGCGCGGCTTCACCGCCGCCTCGGATCATCGCCAGCGGTGTTGCCATGCCTAATGCACACGGGTAGCCAAGGACAAAGACGGCCAGGGTAGCAAAGATTGCTCGGCTCACATCGGGTTGCCCGGTAACAGCCCACGCGCCCAGCGTCCAGATGAGAAACCCGGCAATGCCAAAGGCAAGCACAGCGGGCACGTAGTATTTGAGCGCCAGGTCTACCAATTGCATTATGCCCGGCTTCATGGCACGCGCCTCTTCAATGTAGTGAGCCACCTGTTGCAGGAAGCTCTCCTCACCCACATGGCTGACTGTGACCAGCAGCGATCCAGTGTGATTGATCGACCCGCCGATCACCTCACTCCCTATTTCCTTGCCCACCGGCATACTCTCACCCGTGACGATGCTTTCATCGACATCAGATGCGCCTTCAATGACCACGCCATCTACCGGGATACGCTCACCGGGTCGAACACGCACCTGATCGCCGGGCTGAACTTGCTCAATCGGGACTTCAACTTCTTCACCCTGCTGGATGACCCGTGCTGTAGCGGGTTGCAAGTCCAGCAGCTTGCGCACGGCTTGGGATGCCCGGGTTCGTACCAACAGCGAGGTGTAGCCAGAGAGGATATGGTAGGTGGCAATAAAGGTTGCCACAGCAAAGAAATCGGCTGCTGGAAATTGCAGCGCTGTCACCTCCAGGAAGCGCCCCCCTAACCCCAATGTCCCGCCAATCAAGCCCGCAAAGGCGCCTAATTCAAGTAGGACGTGTTGGTTGAGAATGCCACGACGCAGGGAGTGATACGCCATCTTCAGGATGTACAGGCCGGGGCCAAAAACCGTCGCTACGGCTAGAAGCGGCATCACCACCGTCATAATGGGTTGCAAGATGTTTTGGGGAACGAGCTTGAGCCACATCATCAACATCAGTAACCCACTGATAGCCGTGAAGACACCTGCTAAAATCAACCGTTGGCGCTCTGTGCGCAGTTCCTCGGCCTGTTCCTCAAAAGCGCTCACCTTATCGGGGTCACGGATGGTGTACCCTAGACTACGCAGCGTGTCGCGCAGTTCGCTGGGGGTGCGTTTGTCCGGATCATACCGGATAAGGGTTTCTTCATGAGACAGGCTGACGTGTACTTCCGCCACCCCGTCCATGCGACTAAGCGCCTTGCGAATCGTCTCGGTACAGAAGGAGCAGCTCATGCCCCCGATATTTACCTGGAGTTTCTCAGTTGCCATTGTTACCGTATCTCCTGGTTCTCGATGAGGTGGCAGACGCAGCTTCTGGCTTCAATCTCGGCCAGCGGCAGTTGCTCCGCCTGCTGCTGAAGCTGTTGCAGTTCTGCCTTGAGCTGATTGAGTTCAGCGATCTTGTGGTCCACTTCCGCAATCTTGGCCCCGATTTGGCCGATGACGTAGGCACAGGGCGCTTCACCCCGTTCTCTGAAGCTGAGAATCTCGCTGATCTCTTCTAAGGTGAAATCGAGGCTGCGAGCGCGGGTGACGAACCGCAGGCGTTCCAGGTCCTGCTCACTATAGACTCGGTAGCCGTTGTCGGCCCGGTTGGGTGCAGGCAGCACACCGATTTCCTCATAATAACGGATGGTGGGTGTGTTCACGCCAGTCTGTTTTGCCAGGTCTTTGATCCGAAACATAATGAACCCTCCTCTCCCGCCGGAGTCCTGCGCTGATTGTGTGCTCTGGTGCTGAATACAGGATAAACCTTCAAGTCACTTGAATGTCAAGCGGTTGCTCATAGGAACCTCACAATTGAGGACTTGACCTTGTAGCGACTACAAGGTTTAGGATGATTGATATGGGAGGTACACGAATGTTTACGATAGGTGAGCTCAGCGAAAAAACGAGTGTCAGTACCGAAGCCATTCGCTACTACGAACGCATCGGCCTGATACCCGAGCCTCAACGAGCCGATAACGGCTATCGCCTCTATATCGAAGCCGATGTAGACCGGCTGAATTTCATTCGCCGGGCACGGGCGCTGGATATTGCGCTGGATGAAATCGACGAAATTCTGGCATTTCGTGAACGGAATGAAGCCCCCTGTGCGCATGTCATGAAGGTGATGGAACGCCGTATTGAGGAGATTGAAAATCGAATTCGAGATTTACAAAAGATGCGAGATGAAATCAAGCATCTTTATGAAGCAGGCAAACAGCTCCCCGATGATGTGCAAATGAAAGTGTGTGTCTGCCATCTTATCCAGACAGGTATCCGAGAGGAAGTAACAACCAATGAGTAAACAACAAATCGAATTCGGTATCAGTGGTATGACCTGTGCCAGCTGCGATCAACACGTCACCCATGCGCTTGAGTCTGTTGAGGGTGTGCAAAGCGCCGAAGTTCCCGGCTGGCAGTCTGGCAAGGCAAGGGTTATCGCGTCAGTCAATGTAACAGCAGATGCACTGATGCAGGCTGTCGCCAATGCGGGTTATTCGGCAACGATACGCGCTCAAACACCCCTTCAAGTACAGGACATTGACATTCAAAACGGCGGCAGTGCTAGCGATTTCGACCTGCTGGTCATCGGCGGGGGTTCGGGTGGTTTTGCGGCAGCGATTACCGCCAGCGGGCTGGGTAAACGAGTGGGCATGATTAACGGCGGCACGATTGGTGGCACCTGCGTCAATATCGGTTGTGTGCCCAGCAAGACTTTAATTCGCGCGGCTGAAGCATGGCATACAGCCGGTCATCATCCCTTTAAGGGCGCGACGACAACGCAGAGTACGTTAGATTGGGCAACCATCCGCGGCGAAAAAGATGCGCTGGTGAGCAGTCTGCGTCAGAGCAAGTATGTCGATGTGCTGGCAGCCTATCCTGACGTGACCTTCATCGAAGGCTATGCCGTTTTTCAGGAAGATGGTTCGGTACAGGTCGGGGATGTCCGCTACACAGCCGACCGTTACGTGATTGCGACCGGCGCTCATCCGCGTATGCTGCCGATTCCGGGTATCGAGGAAGCGGACCCACTGAACAGCACGACCCTCATGGATTTGGAGGCGCTGCCGGAGTCGCTCATCATCCTCGGTGGACGTGCCATCGCTTTAGAACTCGGACAAACGATGGCGCGTTTGGGTGTAAATGTCCTCATCCTGCAACGCAGCACACGCTTGATACCGGATCATGAACCTGAGATCGGGCGTGCCATCCAGGATTATCTGGAGCGTGAAGGCATTGGGGTCATCACGGGCGTGCAGGTGGAGCGTCTGGAACGCGATGGCGATACCCGTGTGGTTCATGCGCGAATGATGGGACAGGTACGCGCATTTCGCGCGGATCAAATTCTGATGGCAACCGGACGTGAGCCGAACACCAAAAGCTTGGGTCTGGACCATGTTGGGGTTGAAACCGATCCATCGGGTTTTATCACGATCAATGCCTACCAGCGGACGACGAACCCCAGGATTTTCGCGGTGGGTGACGTGACCACCAACCCTGAATTGGTTTATGTCGCGGCGGCGGCGGGTGGCATTGCCGCGAATAACGCCCTGACGGGGGTACAAAAGCCGCTCGATTTGTCGGCGCTACCGGAGGTCATCTTCACCGATCCCCAGATTGCGATGGTTGGCTTAACTGAGCAGCAGGCACGCAAAGCGGGATACGAAGTCCGCACCAGCGCCGTCACGCTGGAGCATGTGCCGCGTGCGCTTGCGGCACGTGATACGAGGGGTCTCATCAAAATCGTTGCGGAAACGGGAACGGGGCGTATCTTAGGGGTTCATGTCTTAGCTGCCGAAGGGGGCGAGGTCATTCAGACGGCGACTTTAGCCGTCAAGTTTGGGCTGACGATTGACGACCTGACCGGTACCTTGTTCCCCTATCTCACCCAGGTCGAAGGTCTCAAGTTAGCGGCACTGACGTTCGATAAGGATGTCACGATGCTGTCCTGCTGCGCGGTCTAGCCCCGTTTCAATCAGATTTCCATCACGTAGGCTCTTTGAACGACGTGATGGAAGCCTTTCAATTGCCACATTCGAGTGAGAGAAGTGTTCGGATGTCACAGGAATTTGATGTCATTGTCATCGGTGTCGGGATGGCTGGGTCGAAGGTCGCCCGGTGAACCCGCGCGGCTGGGAAATCGGTCGCGGTGGTGGATGAGCTACCTTATGGTGGCATTATACGACAGATTATAGCACGTTTTTTTGACCCTTTCCTGGCGCTGTTTTTCATCATTTCAGGATATGAAATGGTGGTGTGTGGGAGGGTAGTATGTTTTCTGTCGGTTCAGTCGGTAGGTGGACATCTCACCGTGCTGCTACCAGAGATGACCTGCACGGAGTTGGCCGATAACTATCCGCATACCCTTTTCACCACTGCCTCTACCTCCACATCATCCGTTCAATCCGCCGATGCCATTTGCTGCCTTTCTCATTGCACAGTACCACGCCACCCCACTGCCTCATACCTGCCAGCAGGTACGGCTACGGGCGCGTGCCTGGCTTGTGCCGGGTGAGTTGCAAACAGCGCAACTCACCCTCATACGCGCCCGTGCCGCCCTTCGGGTGAGCAGTGGGGAACCCCGGCGTGGTAGGACCTGTGCAGAAAGGCAGCAGCTTAACAAATGTATATCGGATTATCGACTGGACGGATGCTCGTTAGCCAGGCCGCGTTTGCTCGAAAGGGCGCGTCGTAAGTTTTCCCGGAGCCACTGTGCCCCGACGATCTCCTACAGACAGTCGCAATGTTCCGATATGCCATCCCCGCCCTGATAATCCGATCAGGTGGTGCTAAAGCCGTCGTGGATGCTGGTGAGTTGTGAACCTCACCAGACCGGACAGGTCAACAGTTTGCGTGTTGCTCATGCAGCCGGGGACTGCATCCAGGCGAGTGATACACAGATGAGCGCAGGGTCACAACTGCGTGCGTCTCGCACCGATAGGCGGGTTTCACCACACTATTTTTATTCATGAACAGTCAGGAGCAACTTCATGGCTGATACGAACCAACACAGCTGTCGCGTCGGCACGGCGCGGATCGACTATCGTGGGCACGCAGGACAGCGCGTGCTGAACACGACGATCAAAAGCGGTACAGGTCTGGGTGCGGTGTTTGCGCCAACCTGGAGGATGGTCATGGCCTCCAAGCAGAACGAAATTCCATGGCAATCTTACATTGAGGAATACACTGCGTTGATGCGTCAGCGGTATCTTGCCGACCTGTCAGCCTTTCTGGAGGCGCTGAGCAGTGACGAACTGATCGTGTGCTGTTACTGCCGCGACACACATAATACGACGCGACACTGCCATCGCTACATCCTGGTCGAGATTCTCGAAAAGGTCGCGCAACATCATGGCATCAGCTTCGAGCCTATTGGCGAAGTCCACAACCGCCGGTGACGAACCGGCTCTTTTTTTGCCCTTTCACATTACGGAAATAATTACGCGAGGTGCGTATGAATACAATCACGATTCACACCGATGGTTCATGCCAGACGCAGACCCGCATCGGCGGCTGGGCGACAGTGCTATCCTGCGGTGAGCATCGCAAGATGCTGAGCGGCAGCGTGGCGGACACAACCGTCAACGCGATGGAACTGATGGCGGTGGTGAACGGGCTGAACGCGCTCAAGGAAGCGCACCAGACCGTCACCCTGTACACCGACTCGAACTACGTGGCACGCGGGGTCAACGAATGGCTGTCAGATTGGGTGGCACGGGGTTGGCTGACCGCTTCCAAACAACCGGTGGCGAACCGTGCGTTGTGGGAGCAGCTTCAGGCGCTGATGCAGAGACACACCGTCACCGTGACCTGGATACCGCGTGAGCAGAACGCGGAAGCGGATGGGCTGGCACAAGAAACCCGGCTCAATCATGGCATGACACCGACAATCACCCAACCTGCACGACAGGTCACCCACCTGATGATTGCAGGCAGTCGGGACGCAACAACGCAGATGCTGGATTACGCCCGGCGCGCGGTGCGCCGCGCTCAGGAATGCGGCTACACGGTGGTTGTGGGCGACAACCCGAAAGGTG
>JAIOHN010000516.1 GCA_019912985.1 Anaerolineae bacterium
CCCGCCAGCGTCGAGATGAGTCTGTACGTGGTCATCGAGTGTGCTGGTGAGCAGCACGCGCGGCTGAGCGACGGGTTTGATCTGGCTCAGGTCATCGAGGCCGGTAAAGACGCCTGCTGGATCGTGAATGGCAAGATCGCGCGGCCAGCTTTCGGGGTCGATGGTGGGGAACAGCCACAGGTTCCAGTGGTTGGCGTGGTGAATGCCCCCTTCCGCCGACAGCACCACATCGAGGCGCACCATGGCGGGCTGGGTCACTTCGGGCAGGTCGATCACGATCTGATGCAGCAGGTTGAGGCCGGTGTGCAAATCCTGCGGGAGATCCACGCCGTGACGCTCGAAGTGATCTGCATGTTGAAGCTGCCATTCGAGCCGCGCACCGGGGACAGCCGGGCCAACATGCGACAGAATCACATCCAGGCTGACGGATTGGCCGGATGTGAAGCAGCGCGCATCGAGCGGGGCGGGACGGTCGCCCCCATGCAGCCAGCGGCGGGACTTGCTGCGCTGGATGAGCAGCACGGAATCGGCATTGAAGGCGCTGAAAGCGGCTGGATCGTACTTGGTGCGGCCCAGCTCATCCAGCACGCTGGAGGTCGCCACCGGGGTCTCGCGGATGGAGGTGATGACATAGCCGCCCATGCTGGCACGGGCGCGGACTTTCTCCAGAATGACCTTGCGGAACGTGAACGACTGCTGGCGCGAGATGCGCTGCAGATCGGACTCGGTGAAGCCCTGCAAATCGAGCGCGTTCATGCGCTCACGCTGCTGCGGATAGGCGACGAAGGTCAGCGGGTGGAGTGGGTTCTGCTCGGTGAGATACCAGGGCAGCGTGCCGCCATGGGCAGCGGCGACCGCGCTTAAATCACGGTAATCATCGGCATCGCAGAATTCGCCGAAAATCCAGGGGCGGGCAGGCCGCCAATCCCGGCTGAAATGATCGACCAGCGGGTCGAAATACTGCCAGTCGCAGTAGAAGTGATAATCGTTGAAATCGGCATAATCGAAGGTCAGGCCGCCGTAGGCCTCGCCGCTGCCGCTGTTATCGCACAGGAGCGCGCCGCCAGTATAAGGCTGCACGGCGTCATTAAGCGCGCTGAGCAGATCGGCATCGACGGTGGCGCTGAGTTCACAGCCCAGGCTGACAATGACGACCGAGGGGTGATGGTGAACGCGCTGCATGATGGCGGCATATTCCGCCGGGGCCTGCTGGCGCAGGTCGTCCGTGACCTGGGGCAGCCACAGCGGCAGTTCCAGCCAGAGGAGCATCCCTTCTTCGTCGGCGATCTCGAAATAGCGCGGCGACGGCACGAACAGGCACAGCTTGATCATGTTGAAGCCGAGTTCGCGCATACGCTGAAACTCAGCGCGGATGGTCGCCTCATCCGGCGCGGGGCAGAGGATGTCGGGATACCAGCCCCAATGGAGGATGCCGCGCAAAAATACCGGCTGCCCGTTGAGCAGCAGGCGGTCGCCCTCGGTGTGCAGGCGACGAAAGCCGAAGGTACGGGTCACACGGGCGCGGATTTCATCACCCGCTTTGAGGATAATCTCGGCCTGATATTGGGCGGGATGTCCCGGCCCCCAGTGTTCCACTGCATCAACGACGAAGGCCGATTGCAGCTGGCCGTTTTCGATCTGCGCGGGATGCTCGACCGTCGCGCCGTTGGGGTGGTGGACGATGACCTGGGCGCTGAGGTCGGCGGCAGCAGAATCGACCGCCGCGGTGAGATAGACCGCGCCGGACTCGGCATCGGCTTTGAGGTGCAGGTCGCGCAGGGCGTCCTCAAAGGCGACCAACCGCAGCGACTGCCACAGGCCACCGAAGGGCAGCATGACATCCGGCAGGAAACCGGCCAGGGTCTGGCGCATGGGGTAGCGCTCGCCGGGTTTGTAGAGCGTGATGCGGATGTCGTTGTCCGTGCCATAGTGCAGGGCGGTGCTGATCTCGACCGCGAAGGGCGACCACATCCCCTCGTGCGTGCTGACCGGCTGGCCGTTGACCGCGATTTTGGCGTGATAACTGGCGGCGGCGCATTGGAGTTCGACATGCTGGCCCTGCCAATCCGCCGGAACATACACGCGGCGGGTATAGACAGCGGGGCCATCGGCACGGCGGGGATAGCCCTGCGCTTCCCACGCGCCGGGGACGGTGATTGCGCCGTGTTGATCGGCCAGGGTGAAGTGCCACTCGCCATCGAGCGGGAGGCTGGCGGCAAGGTCGTTATGGGATGGAGTCATTGGAGTCCTTTGGGAGGTTGAGTGCGCTATTTAACAGAGGAAATTTTACGAAATAGCATAAATATATACCAACCGAAAACCCTGAGATTTGAGCCTCTCATCAAGATCGGTCCAGGGGTCGCGGTAGGCAACACGGATATAGAAGTTATCTAGGAGACAAGACCCACCCCGTCTTACACACCATAGGTTCCCAGTTGGATCAATACTGCCATCTTCCCAATTCGTCATACACCATTCCCAAGCATTGCCTGCCATATCGACCACCCCATAAGGGCCATCGCCTTTTCCTTCATACTGTTGCACTGGCGTAGTTCGATTGATGTTAGATTCTTCGGTATTACATCGGCTAACATCCCATTGACGTCCCCAGGGGTATTTCCGACGATCATCGCCCTGAGCCGCCCGCTGCCACTGTTGCTCGGTGGGGAGGGTTATTTTTTGGGGCAACCGATCGGTTGCCCCTACAGCGGCACTCAACCAGTTGGAAAATGCCAACGACTCATACCATGATACGCCCACGACTGGATAATCTTCACCATTCCATTTTTTGTCACGCCAGAAGCGAGGCTCCGCCCAATTCTGTGATTCCTTCTGCTTCCATCCAGCATCCGTCCACCACTGACGGTTGTTGTAGCCTCCAGCTTTGATGAATTTGGCATACTGGGCGTTGGTCACAGGGTATTTGGCGATGTAGAACATAGGCACGTCGAATGTCTGGCCGCCTTTGGGGACGTAGCCCCCTGCTTCGAGCGTGACCTTGCCTGCCGGAATGTGAATCCACTCGAAGGGCGGCGGGAGGATGCCGGAGAGGTCGGGCGGTTGGGGCAGGGGTGCGC
>JAIOHN010000517.1 GCA_019912985.1 Anaerolineae bacterium
TGGTCCCATCGGTCAGCACATACGTCGTCGAAGTCCATCCGCCCGCCGTCTCTCCATCATCGAACAGCAGCCCATCGTTGATGAATTTCACCTCGTATGGATAACTCTGCCAGAACGGGGCTGGCACGTGAAAAGTGATCGTCACCAGCATCCGCTTGTGGGGAACGTTCTCCACCTTTTGCGACATATTGACGTTATTGAGATACGCCCAGCAGAACCGCTCCCGACCGCCGCCCATCGGTTGTTTCCACAGTCGCTGCAACCCCCAGCTTGCCATCTCCCCCAGCGCGTCCAGTTTGGCCCGCCCGTCTGCCTCATCATAGAAGTGCAGCCACATCGTGTAATTCACGGTGCCCACTTCACTTGGCAGCGCTTGCGTGCCGTAATTGCTGAATCCACCACTGGCCCCCAGCAACCGCCGCGTAGACGGTACGAGATCCTTGAAATTATCAAAGAGGCTTTTCTGGTTGGCCGGGTCAAATGAATACAGCCAACCCTTTAGGCCGCCATCACCACTGCCAAACCGCAGTAATTGATCCATCCCTTACCCCCGCGCCCGCATCAGCGCGTTCATCTCTTGATCGAATCCACGAGCCGCCGCCCGTCCTTCCGCTTCGCTGTTGGCCTTAATCACAATCGCACCGGCGGCAAATTCATACCGTGCTCCACCCAGCGCCTGATTCGGGACGACATCCCCGCCCGTGGAAGGAATGAACAACTCCGGCCCGTTCTCACCCACGACATAGGCGCTGCCCCCCAGGACCGAACCGCCGCCCGCCCGGTATCCAGCGAAATTCTCTGTATTGCCAAATGTAGGGGTAAATCCACCCGTACCCAGGCCAGTTGCCGTCTGAGGCCCACCGCCCCCAATCTGCCGCAGCAGTTCCAATGTTTCTTTAGCTTTTTCAATCAAATCGCTGATGAAGTCCAATACCGGCTTGATGAAATCTTCGCCAATCCGCTGAAATGTATCGCGAAACCAGTTCACAATCGGTTCCACCAGTGGCTTGACCGTATTCCATAGATTAGAGAGTGAGGTTTGAAAATCATCCCAGATTTTCTTTACATCCTCGATAACCTGCTGGACCAGTGGCAATCCGTCTGTGATAAACCAGTCATATAATTTCCCCAGACCGGTACTCACAACTTCCCAAACACCGCCGATAATATCGAAAAATGTCTCGACCTTGGGTTGCACTTCATTCACGATGAAGTCGCGTATCGCGGGCAGCGCTTCCAATACAAACCAGTTGTAAAGCTTTTCAAGCCCTGGCTTGACGACGTCTTCCCATACACGACCCAAAAAGCTAAAAAAGGCTTCGACCTTGGGTTGTACTTCATTCACGATGAAATCGCGGACGGCGGGCAGGGCATCTTCCACAAACCATTTATAGAGTTTCTCAAGCCCTGGCTTGACGGTGTTTTCCCACACACCACCCAACCAGCTAAAGAAATCCTGCAATCTTGGAATGAGTTGACCGGTAACAAAGTCTCGAATGCCTAAGAAGTTCTCTTCCCATGCTTTCCGCACAAGCACCACTGCACCGATCAGCGCACCGATAGTCAGGATAATCGGTGCTATTGCCCCGATAATTCCCAGAATTGCCGGGACAACGACACTCCCCACGGCAATTCCCAATCCGAGCAGAATGTCTTCTAGCTTGACATTTTCATTTATCCAGTCACCGATAGGCTTCAGAAAATCAACAACGATTCGATGCAATTCTTGAAGGAAGCCAAGTAACGGCAGATCTCCATAGGCGTCAGCCCTACTTGCTACTTCTGCAATTAAGTTAGCCAGAACATCAAAAAACGGCACACCAGCCTGCAATGCAGAAAAAGCATCACGGATACCTAACAGGAAGGCGATAATGGGGCTATCTTCCTGTGCACCGCCTAGCGCATCGCTGATACTCTTTGTGAAATCGCCTGTAACCAGGAGTTCCAATGCCGCACTGATGCCATTCGCCCCGGTGACAAGTTTGTCGAAGATCGGCAGCACACCCCGCCCAATCGCAAACCGGATGTTATCCATGCGGCTTTCAAATTGAGCCATCTTGGTATCCGTCTGCCCGAAAACATCCGGCAGGGAGGCCGTGTTATCCTCCAACTTCTTCATGACTTGCGCCATGAGTGCCGATTGCTTCTCCGTCTTCGTCAGCTCATCAGCCGTTTTACCCAGGCTGGCCGCATAATCGTCATAAGCCTGGGTGAGATCCACCTGAATCCCCAGGTTGTCAAGGATCATCGGGCTAAGGCGACCAACACCAGTCACCAGCGAATCCATCAGATAGCCCATATCCTGCCCGGTCGCGCTGGCGACTTTCGTCAGTTCATCCATCGCGTCGGGAAGCTGGTTTGCAAAGGTGGTCGAAACAAGCTGAGCGGCCTTGTTGTAGGTCAGCATCAATTCCTGCTGGTTAGCCATGCCCGCACTCGCTTCTTGCAGGCTGCGAAGCATATCTTTAGAGCTTTTCCCGGTGGAAGTCACCAGCCCGTCAAAAGCCTCCTCAATGCCTTCCAGCACACTCGCATCTTTCGCCATGCCCAGCAGCGCGACACTGGCCGCGCCAGCACCCAGCGCAACCGCGCCCACCGCGCCCAGCACAAAACGCCCCGCGCTCTGCACATTAGCAGCAGTGCCACGGAACGTCTGTCCAAGACCGCTCATCTCGGACTTGGCTTCACCGAGTTTCCCTCTAAAATCCCGATCATCGAGGCTCAACACCCCGAATAAACTTGCGACCTGCATCGCCATAACATGAGTTCCGATAATGGTGTTTCGCTATCCTCATCACCTTACCGCCAGCCCATGCAGACAACGCACAGAACCAAAAAGACCCCCACCATTGTGAGAGCCTTGATCATTTTTGCCCTGGCATTTTCTTGCGCTTCAGCGCCTCTTGTGCCTCATAGATCGCCAGAACGTCCCATCGCTGGAAATCGGGCATGTTTTCCAGCTCACTCGGTTGAATGCCCAGCAGGATCAATTGCGCATCCATGATCCGCTCGGCTTCCTCCGGGGTGAAGCGCACCGCGCCCGGCGCTTTGGCCGCTAGCGCGTAGTCCCACGCGAGCCTTTTGGGTCCGCTTGCCGCGCCGCTTGCATCGCGTCGACCAGCTCAGCGTAGCGACTCTCCAGCACCCATTCCAGGCTTTCCGGGTTGCTCCAGTCCAGATCATCCGGGGCATCGTCAGGCAGCCATTCACGCGGGACAGTTTTCAGGACCTGGGCAATCATGCTTTCCTGATCCCCCATCAACCGCTCAATGCTCTGCACCAACTCCAACTGCCGCCGCGCCTGCTGTTTCTGGACCGCCGGGTCATCCGCTTGTTCAATCTCAGTCAGTTCCAGTTGCGCTTCACTGACGGTCGTCATCGTATGCAGCCATTGCTTGGTCCAGCGCCGTGATATGTGGGAGAAGTCAAATTCTGGCTTTGCTTCGCTGTGTCCGTTGTTTTTAGTCATACCTTCCCTGTCCGATCTTAGAACGTATCACCCGCGTAGATATTGCTGCGGGGTACACCACGACTGATCACGCTGAATTCCACCATGACAGCCGGTTTATCATGGCCTGTAGTCGGCCCACTGATTGAAGTGATGAGAAAATCCTGATCGTGCTTTGGTTTTGTGGCGGTGTTATTTTCCGGCCCGTAGACGACGGCGATCTCCTGATTTTCGGTCCACAAAGCAGCAAAATCCGTCGCCGCCTGGGTGGTGTTATAGATCAGGGTGATCGTGCCTTGGATGTTCTTGAGCTTGCTGGCGTGTTTCTCCCACTCAATACCCGCCCCCGCGCTCACGTCCTCATCGCCCACATTCAGGTTCATCTCGAATGACCGCCAGCGCGCCTCAACGTCCACGCCGTTCATCGTCAAGAAAACATCATTGCCGTTATACTCTGCCATTATTTCCGCTCCATCAAAATGTCATACTGGTACCCGGCATGATAGATATTCTGGGCACCTGCAAACTTTTCCTCAATCCAGATCGCCCGCCCTTCCGTCACGGTCAGGAGGTGCCAGTCTGGATGAGTCGGCAAACTTGGTTGAATATCCTGCTCCCCGCTGTTGCGCAGCAGCAGGCTGATTTCGTCTTGCGCGGTCAGCGCATCGGCGAACACATCCGCCACCGTCTTCACGCTGATCGTGAACCGCTTCATATCATCCGCGGGAACACTCTGCTCATTACCGCCCGCCGCCAGGAAAAACACGGTGTAAGGCCGTGTCAGCTCTGCGCTGGCGATCGTCAGCGGTTGCACCCGCGTTCCCCACAGGGGAGAGGCATCATTCAGATGCTGATACAGCACTTCGTAGCAGGAAGCGAGCGCGGCGGTCATCGGCTGTCCAGCCCCAGGTTATCGCGAGCATCACGCTCAATCCGCTGTCGGGCATCATCGAAAATCGGGGCCATCCATGGGCGCGGCAGAATATCCTCCGTCCCATCTTCGAGCCAGATGCCATACTCCACCCCGTCCATGATCGTCCGCTCCAATGCACCGGTTGGCTCCCACCGGATAGACCCCATCAGCGCCCCGATGTCCACGTTAGGTGGATACCCGGGCTGGCTGGCGATATGCGTCACACTCCCCCGCGTATATTCCTGCCCGCCGGGACCACTGCCGAAGCTCAGCTTGATTCCGGTCACCATGTCTTCAGCAAAACCATCAAGCCAGCGCTCCACCTTTTGCGGTTCGCTTTGCAGCAGCCGGTCAATCCCAGTCGTGTCCAATCTGACTTCAAAGTTTTGCGCCATTACACGCGCTCCCGTGTGACGATGGCGGCGGCATATGCCTCGTCGGTCAGCCCATCTTCCACAGCGACCACCTGAAACACGCGGCCATCAGCCATCACAACCCGGTCATCTTCAGTGAAAGGAGTCCCGACCGCCGCAATCAGTCGGTACACTTCGACCAGGGTCTCTTGACTGCCCACGTCCTGAGTCATGCTTCTGGATTGCTCACTGGCGGTAATGATCCGGCAGTTCACCCCAGTTTGCACAACTTCCCAGGTGTGGAGCGGTTCGCCCATCGTCCCCACCGAGCCAGCCTCACGCTCGATCCGGCAGGTTTCGGTCAGCAGGCCGCTCACCTGGTTTCTGATTTTCGCCATGGTCCTGTTGCTGATTCTTGCTTTCATGCCAATGCCGCCACCTAGATCATCACCCTCAGCCTATCCGCCTCCGTGCCCACTTACGCACAAATCAGGGCCGATAAGCCCCTTTCTCTCGACTTATGGCACATTTGGCCAGCAGTCCAGGTCATAGTTGTAGTTCGCAAAAAGCTGATCCCAGTCGGGACTTTCGTTCTGGAAGGAATCTGCACGGTAGGCATGTTGACCGCCACTGCTGGCCCGCGCCCCGAGGCCGAATTCACGTTTCCGTTCGGCCAGCATCATCTTCCAATTATCGGAACTTCGCCGCCAGTCGATCCGCAGCCAGTCCGCTGTGAGATCCGGCTCCGTCGCCAGCCGCGTGATAATGCTCCGCAGCAGCGCAATCACCGCCTTTTGCACCGTGCCTTCCAGCGCCAGGATCATCGCAATCTCTTCATCCGTGTGGATTGCGGCGTCTTCCACCGTGTCACCCGTATAGAAGCGGATTTTCGTCAGATCCGTTGGCGTGCTGGAGACGGTATACGTGAAAGTCATGCTTCAGCATCCCGCCAGACGATAGTCACGGCCAGCTCGTCATTTTCCGTGCCATTCGCGACTGCGACCGCCAGATAGGACGCCACCTGCTGCACATCCACCGGACCATCCAGCGCGCTTCCATCACTGGAATCATGCAGCACCAGCCGTGGATAGTACCAGGCCGCCGCGCTGATGCCGGTCACTGCCAGCACCGGCAGCGCCGGGCTTTCGCCGCTCTCCGTGATCGTGACATCCATGCTGCCATCGGGATCAAGGTAGACCGCCAGCACTTCCCCATCCACGATTTCCGTCGTGATGCCGCTGGCATTCCCACTGCCATCCACAGTGAGCGTGAGTGAAGTTCGTTCAATCGCCATCACCACACCTCCAGGCGGAGATTAAGCCGCTGCGACTGCGCCATCCGAAGACAGCGGAATCCACAGGCAATAGTAGGTGATCGCGCCAGATGTAACATTCGCGGTAGCGATTGTCTCGATGATGTCCGCACCGCCGATGATCACCATCGGGTCATTGAGTGACTCAACGCCTACGGCTGGCGTAGCATCGCGCCACACCTCGCCCGCGTCGATGTCCGTTGCGGTACTCTGGGCGATGATCCCAGCGGTATTGCTGGCAACGCCCACTTCAACTGTCGCGCTTGCCCCCGCTAAAAGCGTGGTGCATTTGCCGAAGACGATCACCATCACATCACCGGTCACGGTGAACAGCGTGGTCGGGTTGCCGGTGCCGTCATAATCGCCCTGGGCATTGGTAGTGCCGCCGTCATAGGTCACGGCTTTACTGGCGATCTGCCAACCCGGGAGGATTTCAACGCCATTTACGCTGATCCCATTCGGGAAATTAGTCAAAGGTGTCATGTCGCTTACCTCATCGTTTGCCGATAAAAAGACCCCCGCCGGAGCGGGGATTTAGTTCACAGAAGTTCCGTTATCGGAACCTAACTCGGATTGCTGCCAACCACCCAGCGGAAATCCTGCCAGCCGAAGCTGTAACGCATCCGCCCGAAGTAGCTCCGCATCAGGGTAGAACTGGTGTCCTGATCCGCGCCGAACATGGCCCGCAGTCGCCAGTACCACAGCATCTGCATCTCGGCCGCCGGTCCATCCACCACAAACCATTTCTTGCCTGTGATCATCGGGTGGACGATCGGGGTCAGGCCCATATTGGTGTTGATTGCGTTGTTCGCGCTTTCAGGATTGAGCGGACTACCCGTCAATTGCAGCGCCTTTTGCCGGTTTTGGCGGCCTACCACCAGATGAGTCGCCATCGCAGCGGTTTCCTCACCACGATCATCACCCAGGCCTTCAAGCTGCACGATCGCAGTCTCAAGGTTCGCTTCAGTCAGTGCCAGCGTGCCCAGGTAATTATCCACTGCGGTTGCGTCGGATTTGCTGCGGGGATGGCTATTAGAGCACAATGCCACCGCATCATAACCAACAGTTGCGCCAGCCGTGAAAGCGTTGTTGAATACGCTTGCCTCATCTTTCACAACCTTGCGATTGAACGCTTGGCCCATGTTGCCAGCCTGATCGAAAATGCCGGAATACTGCATATCTTCCAGCAGTGTCTGTTCCACCTTGAAACCCAGGGTCAGGTGATCATGCCGCCATTCGATCTCGTAGTCGGGTTCGGCGGAGTCATAATGCACCTGGCCTTCCCACGGCTGAGGATCGCCAAACGACCCTACCCGCTGGCTCGTTTCCTTCGATTTAGTGCTTTCCCGCACGCCGAAGATATTCCCAACCAACATCGGCTGTATCTGGCGATACTTCAGGTAGAAGATCTCGCTCAGCACCGGGTCAAAATCGGTCAGGAACTGGAAGCCGCGCTCATCTTGCACAAACCACTCACGCCGCTGCGCCAGGTTTACCGCCGCTTCAGCGTTGGGCCGTCTTGCTGCACGAATGAAATTCTGCTTAAACATCGTCTATATCTCCTCGCTCAGCCCGGCCTACGCCCAACCAAACGCATGATTACCATTGAACACGACCAGGGTCGGTTCGTCGGCTGCGCTGTCGGCCCACACTTTGAAATCTGCATTGCTGGTACCTGTCACGCCCAGCCCGCCAGAAGCGAGATCCAGGGTTGCCCCTGCCACTCGCACATTTGCATCGTCCACCGCGTAGATTGCGCCGGGGTTCGTGATGACGCTCACACTCAGACCGTCGTCGGTGTTATCCACGTCTTCAGTCGCTGGCCCCAGAAACGCAGAATCACCAGCCGCGCCCGCATCTACTTCACCGCTTTCGAGATTGACGATCTCGCCACGGCTCAACACGACAGTATCAGCCACGACAAAGCGCCGGATAATCGGCTCACTGCCGTCAATGCTGCCTGCCCATCGAAATCCTGCTGCCATTTCTCACCTCACGAATTAGCTCGATTGTCCCTGGCGGCGTTTGGCGATGTCTTCGGCTTTGATGTCATAACCCTGGGACCGCGCAATGTCTGCTTTGCGTCGATCTTCGTCCGTCACCTGTACCTGATCGCCACTACGTCCGCCGCTGCTGCCATTGCCCGCCCCAGCATCAAAATCTGGGGGAGGCTGCTTGAGGAGTAGAGGAAGATTCCTATCCAGCCAGACACGCAATTTTTCCGGCGGGTAATCCGTCGGGACGATCCCACGCTTATCCTCAGGGATACGCTTGATCTGATCGTCATTGCCAGCGCGAATGATCCCGTCCAGGGCTTCCGCCCGTTCCTTGTATGTCTTCAGCGATTCGAGTTCGGCGTTTCGCTCTTCGAGAAGTGCTCTGTAATTGCCCTCTTCTTCGAGTTTCTTCCGCCGGTCGCGTTCAATCGCGGTCAAACGATCATTCGTACTGCTCACATGGCCTTTTAGCTCGTTGATCGTAGCATCGCGCTCACCAACGCGCTTCGTTAGCGCTGCGATGATCTTCTGGGCTTCATCAAGGCTGGCTGGATTGTATTTCCCCTCACCACCATTGCTACCCGCATCTTCACCGCCGCTGTCTTCGTCTTGCTCCTCATCTCCATCTGCAAACCACCGCCGCCGCTTCAGCAGGCTGATCGCCGCTTCCGCATGCGCCCGTCGCTGCATCTGGAGTTTCATCGTTTCTGGCATCACGCCCCCTCGTTGGCTTCACGCCGTGTCACTCGTAGTTTGTGCGCCCGCTGGCAGCCGTGAGGCGTCCCTCTGGGGTGGCCCTCCATCCTGCGCACCTGATTTCACACCCTCAGTTTCACATCCAACCGCCCCGCCTAACGCACAGAACTATCTTTCAGTTCCAATAAATCGCTTTCTGTGCGTTGATTGCCCCCGCCACAGGCTACGCTCAAGGGTGCATAAATGTGATAGTGATACGAGGATCAATCTCATGGTAGACATTTCACAAACCCCCGCAAACGTGAATTGGGTAAGCGGAGTCCGTCCCCGCGTGGTCAAAGCTGGCGAAGCTATTGATCGCGGGGAGTCGGTTTATCTCAACACCACCACGCTCGAACATGAGCTGGCCCAGGCCGATGCAGACGGCACCAGCGAATTTGCAGGCGTGGCCCTCACAGATGGGGAAGACGGGAGCGATATGCTCATCGCCCCACCTGGCGCGGTCATTGATTGGGGCGCAACCCTCACAGCAGGCACCATCTACGTGCTATCCGCCGCCACCGCTGGAGCATTGGCACCAGAGGCTGACCTGGGTACAGGTGAGTATGTGGTGGTGCTCTGCATCGGCGCAGGGACCGCCAACGCGGAAATCATCGGCAAGAAAGGCGCAGCCGTTCACGCCTGATGGTCGCAAACCGGAACACCCCTCGACAGGGAACCGTTACCGATCTCATCACCGGGCTGCTCGACCGTGGCTACAACACCACCGTGCAGCCCGTCTTGACTTCCATTGCCTCCAGCACCAACAACGGACTCATTCAGCGCCGTCTTCAGGAGTTAGAGGAAGAGGCCGCACGCCTGGCCGAAGCCGGTGAACGACTCCAGCCCGATAACGCCATCTTGCGCGCGCTCATGGCGGACATGGACGATACCATGCGTGCCAACGCCCGCCTGCTCGATGCCAGCGCCGCGCCCCTCCAGCAGACCGGCATAGACGCGGCTGGACGGGTCCAGCGCCAGCTTGCCCTCCCCGGCATGACCGATGCCCAGTTAGCCCGCGTCGGCCTCCGCTGGAACAGCCCTGATCCTGAAGCCGTCGCCCGCCTGGTGAACTATGCCCAGTCTGAAGGATGGGCCGCCACGGTCGGACAGTACGGCCCCGATGTCCTGAGCATCATCAACAATCAGGCTATCCGTGGGGTGGCCCTGGGTTGGAATCCCCTGCGCACGGCCCGCGAAGTCCGTCGCCTGGCGGAAAATCTCCCCGGCTATCAGGCCAATAACCTTATGCGCACGCTGCAGCTCACCAGCTACCGCGATAGCACCGCCGTCCATCAGCAGGCCAATATCGACCTTGCACAGCAGATCATCCGCATTGCCGCGCTGGATACCCGCACCTGCTTGAGCTGCGTGGCCCAGCATGGCGCGGTCATCTGGGATAGTGAGCGCGATGTCAACGCCCCCATCCCCCGCGTGAACGACCACCATAGCGGGCGCTGCACCAGCGTCATGATCGTCAAGGGGAGGCCGCACAACATCCAGACCGGCCCGGAGTGGTTTGACAACCTCCCGCCAGAGCGTCAACGCCAGCAGGCCAGCTTTGCCAAGTCCCCCGGCAAATACGACGCCTACACGTCTGGGCAGGTCCGCCTGGCTGATTTCGTCCACCCCTACCGTGACCCCGCTTTCGGCCCCATGCTCCGCGAGGCCAGTCTAAGCGGCGCACTCAACACCCGCTCGACAATCCGCCAGCAGATTCCTTTGTGGACGGGTGAACGTGGCGGACAAATCGGAGATCTTACGTCGATCACGACGCAGGATGGATTAGCAGAGTGGATGCTCAACAATGAGAATACAGCCCTGGGAAAGCAGTTCTGGGATGAAACGATGGGCTTGACCGGCTATGATGACAACTGGAATCTCCGCCTTCAGCCGGACGGCATCAGGAGCGCAGCAAAGACATTTGTGGCATCATCTCAGGACATCCAGTACAGCCGCCAGTACATCGTTGACTTAGCATCTCAAATGGCCCGCGAGAATGGGGTATCAGTAAATAACCCAGAGGAATTCTATAACCAGCAGTTTGCTTATCAGGCCCAGGCCATTCTCAAGGCCGCTGATCTTGCCAACGTCCGCTTGACCGAGCCACAAATGAGGCGCTTAAATATTGCGCTTAATGGACAGTACCTGGATATGGTGTATACTACAGATAGCAGTGAAGCGGGCAGCTTAGCCAATGCAGCGCGCCGCCGGGGATCAACCCGGTTGAATGCCATCGAACTGAAGCAAGCCCGTGAGAATTTCCGTGATTGGGTGCAAGGCATAGACTGATGGAACAGGGACAATTCTATAACCGCAACGTCATCTATGTAGATCACCTGCGGTTGCAGCATTCCGGTGTGGTGGTTGGTCAGGACAGCGAATATGCTTATATTCAGTCTGATCGCGAAGATGTAACCCCGTCGCCTACCGGTTGGCACTTCCGCATTAAACTCAATCTACTCCCCGCCGTATTGGTCGGCTAAGGCCGGTTTTCGAAGATCCCTGGATCGACCGCCACCCCACACGCACGCTGAATATACGCCAGTCCATCCACAAAGTAAGCCGCAGGGTCCGTGTATGGCCCGATCTGGACCACCCCACCCGCGAAATGATTGAGACCGTTCTGAATCACACGGATCGACGGGCCACAGGCCGCCGGTTGCGTCGCCAGATTCGCCACGGTGAACAACACCGCCACAATCACGCTCATCATGTGGTTGTTTTCTCCTCACGCCGCATTTCAATCAGATGAGACCGAACAGCCCGTAATCGTTGAAGACTGGCCTCAACATTTCGAACAGCGGCCTCCCGCACATCAGCACGGGTGATCTTATTGGCAATCCTGAGACTGCGTTCGGTTTCATTCATCTCACGGTTAACGAGTGCCTGGAGCATAAACAACGCTTCATCACGTGTCATAGCCGACCTTCCCAGAATATTTTTTGCAGAAAACTTGACTGTATAGAATGACCTTTATCGGTACTTATCGCTTTGACTTTCCATCCAGAAAGATCACCCCGCCGATCAGGATCACCAGCAGCACATACCCGATCAGCCCGATGTCATACCACCGCTGCACATTCTCCACCTCGTAAAAGGTGATCTGCGCTTGAATCACGACAGGCACCAACACCGCCGCCACGATACAGAACAATAGCCATTGAACAATTTTCCGCATGTCGCACCTTCCCTGATACGAAACTATTGCAGCGTGAATTCAGATAACCCCGGCAGGAACCCCGCCGCCGCACCCAGCGCCGCGCCAGCATCCGCCTGTTTCTCTGCCAGCAGGCTTTCAATCTCCGCTTCGCTGTAATCCGCCATGCTGCCCTGACTGAGCACCCGCAGCGCCTCCCGCTCGTAACCCCATTCGTGCAGCAGCTTCGCCGTTTCGCGAATTTCCTTGTCATTGCGAATTTCTGCACTCTTCCACCGGCAGTTCCAGCCCGTGACCTCTGGCGGCGCATTGGTCGCAAACAACCGCTGCTGGCGATGCCCCAGCGCAATCA
>JAIOHN010000518.1 GCA_019912985.1 Anaerolineae bacterium
GGATACAAGTTCCTCGTCGATTGCGTCCTGGAAAACCTCATAGGGCTGCGCGCCCACCACCCGGCGGCCATTGATAAAGAATGTCGGGGTTCCGCCTACACGCAGTCGCTCGGCTTCTGCGTAATCCGCGATCACCTCTTCCCGGGTTATCGCATCATTCTGGCAGGCTGTGAATTGTTCAACATTCAACTCCAGTTGCTCGGCAAAACCGATGAACATCTCCTGATTAAACCTACTCTGATTCTCGAAGAGCAAATCGTGAAATCCCCAGAACGCGCCCTGGTCATCCGCGCACTCAGCGGCTACCGCAGCCTGAAGAGACGAGTCCCCCAGAATGGGATAGTCCCGGTAAACGAAACGGATGCGACCCTCATAATTTTCGCGCAGCAGGGGCAGCGTTTCGCGCGCAAAGCGCCCGCAGTAGGGGCAGTTGAAATCGCTGAATTCAATCATGACTACTGGGGCATCGGCTGGCCCATGAGCAGGATCATCGTCTGCGCTCACCTCGACACGCGCATCCGGGTCGGTTTGTTCCGCCTGCTGATCACTGGCAATCGTGCCGACTTGTCCTTCCATCGCCTCGCTGAGCGCGTCACTCAGCCAGCTTCGGTTGGCGCGCTCCACCTTGAAAGCCCCATACGCGCCGATCACCATGCCCACCACCAGGAAGACCGCCGCAATGAAAATGTAGTTAAATGTCGTCCGGCGAATGACGATCACGCCAGATAGCGTGGCTGGTTGAGCGTCTTCTTGAGGTGCGGTTTCCATTTCGTCGCTGGCTACAGCGGTTTGCTGAATATCGGTTTCGACGGTCATCGGCTTGCTTTCCTTCTTTTCGCCGTCCAAATGATGGAATTCAGAACGATGTGGGACATATCTAATTAACGAACGTCTGAAAACGATGTATCTTCAGGAAGATATGGCGAGCCGGAAAGCGGCAGCGGGCGTTGTCCGTCCAGTTCGACCTCATGGGACAGTTCAGCGATTTCGGACTCTAATGCCCGCCGTTCCTCATGGAGGGCAACCAGCCGGTCGGCTGCACTGATCCGTTTTTGTTTGTCCGATGACGATTGCTCCGGCTGATGACTCATGTTCTTGTTCATCAGCCACATCATCAGCCCCATACCGATGGGACACGCCAATCCCATCACCAGCAGAAAGAGTGTGTTAATGTCCATACTCTGCATTCCTTTCACTGTGATGATGCCAGCTGCCACCAGCACCGCCGCAAATCCCGGCAGACAACAAATGCCAATGGGCAGCCAGCGTTTCATCTGACAAGCCATTCTGTTCTTCATTCCAAAATCTCACTCACAAATGTGTCGATCTGATCCGCCGTCATCAAACCGATGTAGATACGCTCAATTCGCCCCTCTCGATCCACGAACACGCTCATCGGCAAACCCAGCAGGCGATACAACTCGTTATACACCGCACCGGTTTCATCCAGCAGCACCGGGAACGTCATGTCAAACTCCTCCACAAACGCCCGTACATCGTCTATGGAATCCTGATCCGTCAGATCGACGGCCAGCACCACAAAACCTTCCGCCTGATGCGTGTTGTAGGCACGTACCAACTCTGGCATTTCCAGACGGCAGGGCGCGCACCACGTCGCCCAGAAGTTCATCAATACCGGGCGACCTCTGTAGTCGCTGAGCGAAACCGCATCACCTTCGAGTGTTGGGAGTGTGAAATCCGGGGCAGGTTGCCCAACCGCCGCTCGCCCATCTCCCGTCACACTACCAGTTCTGGGATCGGGAAGTGGATCAGTAGTAAAGGCAGATGTGTCACCAGAGACAGTGATTGACCCGGTCAGATTGCCTGCCGATGTCACAGCTTCATCGGTATTTGAAAGCTGATCGGAAAAAGAAAATAGGATAAAGACCGCGCTTAACCCCAGTCCAGCTAAGGCGATGAACACCAGCGGCCAGGGAAATCGACCTGGGTCTTGCTTTCTCTCGGATAAGTCTTTTTGCTGTTCCATTAACGACGACCACCTCTAACAACACTTCCGAAAATACGATCAACTTCCACTCACCCCTTGTTCGGCGATGGCTTCCCAGGACTGACCCTCGTCCTCAGATAGATAGATGTCTCTGGCGAAGGTTGCGAAGGCGATTTGATCCGAGACCGGGTTGACCGCGATGTAACCCACAGCGTCATCCCCAGTAACGGAGGGCGTTTGAAACGAGGCCGTTTGTCCAGTGGCGAGGTCATAAGCGGACAAACCCTGATAACCAAACAGCAGCCGTTCGCCATCGGGATCGAACGTTACAGCTGTCACCGGGGCGGCATCGTCTATCCGTGTGAATGTATCGCCGTAATCATTCGAGAGGAACAATCCGCCCTCCGCTGCAACCGCGACCGTACCCGGCTCGGCAGGGTGGGCAGCCAGTTGAATAGGCCCACCGCTAATCCCGCGCCCTGTACTCTGCTGCCAGGTCTGACCCTCATCCAGCGTATAGTGCAGCCCAACGGACAAACGGGAATTCGGTGCGGGGTTGACAACATAGACGGCATGACTTTCATAGCCCGCGGCCATCAGGTGGAAATCGCTCTCTCCCTCGAAAGCCAGGGTCTCGAATGTCTCTCCACCATCCGTGCTTTTCACCAGACCCAGCGGATTGACCAGATTAGAGCCGGGTCCGGGATGGCCGCTGCTGTAAAAGCCGTCATCGGTTCCGGAGTAGCCCATATAGTCATGCACGGGCAAATCCGGCGACAGCCAGCGTCCGTTCTCATACACCAGCAGCCCATCGTGCGCCGGGACGAATAGCTGGCTGCCGTCTGAAGAAAAGCTCAGGCCGTGAATGTGCCGGAACTGTACCGCTGTGCCTGTGCCGCCGCGCTGCCCGCCGATATACAGCAGCCCGGCCAGACCGATCACGGCGATTATTGGGATGACCGCCATCGGTCTGGTGATAAAAGCGAACCTGGACTGCTTCTGCTTATTCCGTCTGTGCTGTCTGGTCATAAATGTTATTCCCTTCGCGTTGTAAAGCCGCAGAATCCTAATCCACTACTGCGTTTAAGATATTGATCTCATAACCGCCACCCGGATGATCGTCTTCACTCTCCACTACGAGGTCGATCACGATTCCGACGACTGCATCGGCGTGAACGACAAACGGCACGCGCACCGCCTGTTCAAAGCCTGATACCGTGACCACCTCACCGGTTTTCAAGTCACCTGCGCCGCTGGCAACGTGCAAACGCACCGCGTCGTACTCTCCGGCAGGTAGCTCAGCCTCAAGAACGGCTGCCGTCCGGCTATCCAGAACCTGTGCCAGATCAACCCCCGCCGTATCCGGTTCAAAATCAATCCAGCCTTCTGTCCTCGCGGCGCTGGCGGGATGAACCCCAATACGCTCAATGGTGATGTCCAGGCGGTCAAAGTCGCCGATGGCTTCACGATGATCGGTGATCCGCACCTCGATACGTCCCGGAGAAACTGCGCCAGAGGAACAGGAACCCAGAAGTAAGCTGAGGATGAGCAAGAAGCTGGCTGAAGTTTTCATCTGCCGGTTCACTCATCCCCTCCCATTTCCGGGAATGTCTCCAGCGTATAGAATGTGTACCCGTTACTGAATTCGTCAATCCCCTGGGGTAGTGTGAAATCCACCCGGAAAATCAGCGTCATCTCACGCTCTTCACCGGCTTCAAGCGTCTGCTCGGTAAAACAGAAACACTGCACCGTTTCCAGATACCGCCGATGCTCAAGCGGCAAAATCTCGTGAACGGCTTTGCCGGTGACGGCATGGTCGGCATTATTGCGGGCGATGTAACTTGTCCTGACCGTCTCGCCGGGAATTACCTGAATTTCCGGCTCTGTCGGATAGAACGCCCAGGGCAAATCGGGATGCACATCGGCCAGCAGCCGCACGGTTACAGCGCCATCCCAGTGCAGGACAATACGCCAGGTGTCACCTTCATTCACGAGGTTGAAGGGAAGTTCTTCTTCAACGAAAGGTAGCTCGCCTGCATCAGACAGCGCCTGCACCTGTTCGTTCAGCGCTGCTGTATTCGCATCCGGTGATACCGCCCGTTTGATTAATGGTACGAGAATTGGGTCGGCCAGGTCAGGATAACGAACGCGCGCCCAGACAACGGTCTGCTCCGGGTGTGATGATGCAATAGAAAGTGGGCTGAACTCGACCTGATTGGCGAAGTGTGCAAACAAATGCGGTTGGGAGCCTGTTGGCGAAACGTGTTCGGTGAGATACTGCTCAAGGCTTTTGAAGGCTTTGTCCCCCTCCGAGATCAGCGCCCAGGCAGTGCGATAATCGTGGGCGTAGCCAGCAAGGAAGTAGCTGCGTGCAACGTCTACAGGCGCTTGCTGTGGCGATTGGCGCAGCGCTACAACCAACCCGGCAAGTACCCCAACGCTAACCAGGATGCCGATGAACAGAGAAATAATGATAAATCGTTTTTGGGGGATGGCTGCTGTCGCTTGCCCTACCACTTGACCTCCATGCACTGCTCACCCAGAGTTGGGGGAGTAAACCATCTACTACACGAGTGTAGTAGATAAGACCCTGAAGGTCAAGGTGGGTTGTTCAGATCATGAGCAGGAGGCACATTGTCCACAGGATTGCTGTGCTGGAGATGAGGCTTTGGAGTGAAATTTGTTTCGGTTCAGCGCGCTCGCCTAGCAAGGCCGCGATCCGAGCGGTGTTGGCGCTCAATCCAGCAGTAATCACACCGACTTCAGAAATCGACAATGTATTGGGAGAATAGTTGAGTAGTTGATGTAAAGCGCCAGCCAGCGTAGCTTTACTTGTCAAATGAACGGCATAGCGGTCTGCATCCAGTTCAAGTTTGATCTCGAACAGGCGGCGCCACTCCCGAACGAAAGGCAGGAAGAATAAGGATGCGCTGATGGCTCTGACCGCTAAAATGCGCAGGGGGTCGAACCGCTGCCGGTGGTAATCTTCGTGCAGCAAAACTGAATGGAGTTGGGCTGGAGACAGCAGTTCAACCAGACCTGTGCTGAGGCAGATACGCGGCTTCAGAAATCCGTGACAGAACGCCAGCGGTTCCGCAGATTGCACCAGGACGACGCTTGAACGAGCGATTCTGCATTGGTCGATTTGCGTTTGAAGGTACTCCGGTAAATCTATCTCGACTGATTGTAGGAGATCACCTACGCAACGGCGGGTTCTCCATATTTGCCTGAACAGGGTAAACAGTCCAATCGACATCAAAACCACCACCAGGAATAACTGCTTGAGGTGTGTTCCATTCATACACCAGGCGACCAGCCATCCACACAGGCTCACCATGCCAATACAAACGATGGCAATCAGCAGGACACCGGTGGATACTTTATAGAGCGGTCTATTGGTTTCTATCATCCACTTCCTCCGGTTCATCGGCCAGCTTCGCCAGGCGGGTGAGTTGGTTGGGGTCGATGTCGTCGAGTTCCTTTACGAACTGCGTGATAGCGACATCGCCGAAATCTTCCAGCAGCGCCCGCACAACTGAAGTGACCGCCGCCGCTTCAGCCTCCTGGCGGGAATGCACGGCCCGATAAGAGAAGGCCCGTCCTTGCTTTTCGGCCACCAGCCAGCCCTTCTCAGTCAGACGGCTCATAATGGTCATGACGGTGGTATAGGCAAGCTGGCGTTTTTCCTCTTGATGAAGGATGACCAGGACATCCGATACCGTCACCGGCTGCCGATCCCAAACGACATTCATGACCGCCAGTTCCAGTTCGCCGAGGAACTTTTCCATCCCTTTCGCGCTCGTATTTCTCGCTTTGCGATACAAATCGTCGGACATTTGACTTCCTCAGCGAATCGGCAACTACGACATCATTGTAGTGGATGGTCGCTCAAAACTCAAACGCCAGTGGACAGCGCTTGGAGAGTTTGTGCTATTGTATTGGATGCTGCATAGAAACCAATCTATCTGTCAAACCCATTAGAAAGACTGCTAGGCTGAAACTAGCCCGATCCAACGCCCCTGCTCCTTTCCATCAGCGCCCACTTTGAACGCACACGCATCAAGCCGAGTCACGCTATAAATCGCCCTGCCGAATGCCCGAAGAATACGTCCGAAAATTCTTCAAAAACGGTGCTATAATCTGTCGTATAATACAAAACTATCAAATACAAACACCACTTGAGGTAGTTATCCAAGTGGTGTTGATCTTAAGCACAGACAGTAATTTATGCTTGAACCTGATAATTGCGCATCAAGCCGAGGTCTTCGTGTTCGAGGTTGTGGCAGTGAAAAACGAAGAGACCTCGATCATTGCCAAAACGCATGAGCAACTTCACCCGCTCGCCGGGCATGAGCAGTACGGTATCTTTCCAGCCCTCATCGACATACCCAGCGCTGACCGTCTCCCAGCCTTCACGGAACGCATCATCAACAATGCGTTCCAGCACCTGGAACTGAACACCGTGAACATGCATAGGGTGTGCCATCTGATCTTCAGTCATCACCTCATCGTTGCTTCCCATGTTGTGACCAGGCATGTTCCCCATACCGCCCATTTCGTCACCGTTAACCACGTTGACGAATTCCCAGACTTCAAGTGTATTCGCCTGGACAATCTCATCATCGGCCACTGCATCCATTTCAAAACTGCGTCCGTTCAGTGACCAGACCTCATTAATCATCGCAATTTCAAAGGTGCGAGGTGCTGCGGCATTGAGCGCATCGCTCAGGGCGTAGCGTTCAATGGTCGAGAGGCGTTCGGGGAGTGTCAAAGCTTCGGTAGACTCCTGAACAATATTGACCTTCAACACCGTCGTTTCTTCAC
>JAIOHN010000519.1 GCA_019912985.1 Anaerolineae bacterium
GATTACCCACCGCGTCCAGCAGTTCCTGATAAGTCGTGGAAGCGTTAATGCTCTCGGCCAGCCGGTAGAGAGTGGTCGCCGCTTTTTCGCTGGCTTCCGTTTCCAGATAAACGCGGCGGCGGGCGACAACCGATGAAACAGTCGGGATGATGGCGCTGTAGACGATTTTTTCATCTTCACTGAAGGGATGCGACTCGCTTCAGTAGGCGCAGATTAACGCCTGCCAGGTGCGGGCATTGCGCAGCGGCAGAATGACCGTCGCGCCGAGTCCATTTTGCAGCATACTTTCACGATAAGGTTCATCGAATCGATCATCAGTCGTATGGTCATCAAAATAAATCGGCTGGACCATCGGCTGGTTATCGGGCATGAGCAGTTGTATTTCGATGGCTGATAAGGGTCGCGTTGTGCCGAGCACGACACGCGGCGGGAGCTCACCCTGTTTGGCGATATAACGAACTTCCATCGGCTTGCCGTCTTCGTCACAGCGGGTATACATCAAGACCGTGCCGAACGAGTCGTGCTGCATGGCATACCGGGTGACTGCGCTCAAAATTTCGTGCTCGTCACGGGCCTGCGAGAGTGTCATGTTGATGGCATTAATCTGCTCGGCGCGGTGTGCGCGGTGACGGTCACGCCGGGCAAGCTGCATCGTCTCGACCATCGGCCCCAGGAGCTGCATACTGGCCTTGAAAATGCGTTGATCACGTTCATCGAACGTAACCACATCGCGCCAGTGAAACACCAGCAGGCTCACCCATCGCCCGCTGACGACCTGTGGCAGCAGTGCTACTGCGCGCAGTGGTGCATGGAGATTGTGGCTGTCCAGAAACGGGTCATAAAGCTGGTTCGCCTGCTGTTCTTGGATTAATGCCGGCTGCTGTGGATCATTCTCCCAGTAGCGGCGGTCCTTCCAGAAGCTGGGCAGCGTGACCTGTGTGCCTTCGGGCAGCGTAGGGGTGTCATCCAGCAGCCAGCTTGCCGCGATTTCCGCTTGCTCCGACGCATCATACGAGCCGGGCGTAACCCACAACAGATAACCGGCATTCGCACCGCGTTTCCGTGCATAGGCGCTGATCGCATCCAGCCACCCGCCTGGTGTAGTGGCGTGTGTGATCTGGCTCGAAATTTCATACAGGATATTGATTTCCTCAGAGGGATTGGCTGTTATAGGGTAGCCCATTAAAACAACGCTTTCTTCGCGCGCTGCGCTGAACCAGGATGCCTGTCTGCCACTGCATATTTTACTCTGAATTTGTGTTCTTGGGATGTGTTTGCCGGAATTTTGAGAATCGCTGTCAGTCGGTTTGAAATAAGTTGTAACACTGAAATTGTCAAAAATAGAATTATGAGTATTATTACTCTTACACCATAAGCATTCAAACAGCTGGATAGAGTAAGAGAGGAGTTCTGGCAGTTCGAAAAACTTTTTACTTGCTTATGTGTATATAGACAGAAGGGGTATCTACATGCGTAAGGTAACGATTTTAGCTCTGCTTGCAGTTCTTGGTGTGTTTGCCTTTGGCACCGTCCAGGCACAGGGAACCGGTTTCGGAGTGGTGATCACCAGCGCGGAATACATCACTGACCCATTGAGTGGCGAACCAGGCGGCGTCGAGTGGATTCAGCGTGATCTCGGCAACGCCCAGACCGGCCAGGATTTTGTGTATAACGATCCTCGTCGTGCGCTCTTTAACGGTGGGCAGCCAGGCGTCACCTTTGGCGTGAATACAGGCTTCCAATCGGCAGATGCTGGTCTTGGCAATCAAATTGGCTGGATGTATCAGGCAGTGGGCTCATGGGATAACCTGGCTTGCTCCGACATGGGCCTGGTGGAGAATGCAATCACATCCGGCGCGCCCGGTGTGGTCGCCCGTTATTTCCAGACCGGTGTGATCAACCTCGATTGGGAGTCGGATATGACCCAGGTTGGCTTCCTCAGCGGCGCACAGTTCCCCTATTTTGCGGCGAACACGAATGTACTCGGTGTGACGTTCACGCTGTCCTGGACAGATGAAGAAGGCAATCTGACGGACATTGATGGCAATGGTAAGTCTGATGTGGCTTTCCGCGAAATCTATTACAACGATGAATTCGAATGGGTGGATAACGGCGTGCAGGGTGTACGTGGCGATGGCTTCATCGACTTCCCTGCGGTAGCGATCCACGAAGTGGGCCACGGCTTTAGCGCCGCTCATTTCGGCAACATTGGCCGTCAGGATGGTGTGCTGGTGGCACGTCCACGGGCGATCATGAACGCCATCTACGGTGGCATCGCGCGTGATCTGACCGGTCGCGACAACGGGTCGCATTGCAGCAATTGGGCGAACTGGCCCATCCACTAATCCGATCCATGCATGACTCAAAAGCGATGGACACACGTCCATCGCTTTTTTATTTGGTGTATCTGCGGATCGTCACTGTAACACGATGTACATCAAGCCCGGCAGTCCTTGGGAGAACCCCTTCATCGAGAGCTTCAGTAGCACGTTTCGCAGTGAATGTCTCAATCGTTGGGTCTTTGCCAACGGGCATGAAGCACAGGTGGTGACTGAACAATGGCGGCAGGAGTACAATCTTCATCGTCCGCACAGCAGCCTAGGTTATCTGGCTCCGGCGGTCTTTGCACAACAGGTTCGACTCTCACTCAACCTGGACTAAACAATGGGGCAGGTCAGCAGTATCTCAACTCAAGAATTCCCCCCCGAATATCTGCTAGGATATAGAAATGTTAGTGGACAAATGAAATTAGCAATCCGTATTCGTTCCCTAACAAATAGACAGAAGAGGTGATCTATGGAGAATTTTTTTGATTTGCCCAATCCCAATGAATTACACTGCCAAATTGTGCAATTCGGGACACATCATAGCTCCCTAGAGGTAAAAGTACATACAGGAATAGATGATAGGGAATTATTCCGTATCAGCTTTTCACTGCCACAATATGTTAATTGTCCCATGAGTTGGGTAGGAGCTTCTTTTCGGAAAGGGAAGATTGAAGATTTCAAACTTGCCTTTTCGAGTTTGACAAATGGTTCTCATCTAGCTGATAGATATGCTAACTCCTACGATATTTTCGTGGCAAATGAATACACACTTTTGCCGGAAGAACGCAAAATTTACATTATTTCCGCTGGTGGAAAGTTGCTCAAGGGAGAAGGGCAACCTTAAAATGAGCGATTATTTTGATATTCCAAATCCGGATAAGTGGCAATGTTCTATGCACACTTTAGACGAGGAGGGAACTCTCAAATTGAGGTTGGTCAGTCAATTTGATGATGTTTTATGGATCATATTCCAAGGAGCTGTCTACCTAAATATATTCACAAATTGGAAAGGTGCTAAGTTTAGCAAAGGCTCGTCTGAGGATTGCTTAGCAATACTGCGTTCTCTAAGCAATAAGCACCTCCAAAGTGCGTCTGACAACGAACTCTTGAATAAATACAAACTATTCCAGATTAAGAATGAGTCGCTTCAGGATATTATCGTACAAATTATCGCACATAGCGCGAAGATTTCAGAATTCGATGAGTGCTAATTTTAACTCTTCAGGCTAAACGACTAAGCCTTGTGCTAATGTCCCAGACCACGAGTGTGAGCATTTACTTAGCCATCCCGTTCGCACACCCACTGCTGCCACCATTCCACGGCAGTGTTAAGATGTCCCCTTCCGGCATCACGGTGGGGTAGGTCTAGCCGTACTGATAGATCCCTACTGCATACTATATGATAGGTAGGACAACATCCGGGCGCGGTACTACCACCCGGCGATGGGTGGTTGGTTGAGTCTTGACCCTTTGAAGGTGCGATAGATGCACCAATATCCCCTAACGAGTATGGATATCACATGGCAACCCTTGTCTACGTGTTTTTCTTTAGTAGTCAGTGTGATGGACATGGGAGACAGCTTCAGTGTCCATCAAAAAACTTAGTTTTTATGGAGGTAAAAGATGTCAGATATTCAAGATTATTTACAAAGTGACCACTACGATTTGCTTGGTGAGGATTACAACGAATTCACTCAGACTATGTATCAATTTCTTTCGCGAGTTTATAAGGAAGATTTTCGATATATTAAAATTACGACGGATTCTATCAGTTACGCGAAGACGCTTAACGATTGGGTTGAATATCGAAGTTTTGTTTATCCAGCTATGCCCAAACGTCATAAAGAATACAGATTAAGTGACAAGTTCAATGAAGCACTTCAAACAATAATCACTAAAGATGAGATAGTGTCCAAATATTTGAGTCTTTTGTCGTCAGGTAACGGTGAAGTTGTATATTCAATAAATACATCAGAGTGACAAATGGGTAAAATAATCGTGCTGGCTACTTTGCCTATTCATCAGGCTGCTCGCCGATAATCATGGTGCAGGCTATCCAGAATCACATTGCCTCCGCGTTCACCCAACCTCTACTACGCTATATAGGTGTCGTCGCAACGAAAGGGCAATAATATGCGAGCGTGAACTGTCTAGGCAACCCCCTTTCCTTGACTACCGGAGGAGAGTTTTTGTTAGTCATTGTATGATGTGACTGGCAGATATGAAAACGGATGAATGCTGCGATGAATATTCCAAAACCGCACTCAATACGTATAAGGCGATACTTGTTCCTGATACTTGCTACCGTATTTACATTACCAGCATTGATAATGGTGATAGCGTTGATCTTGTTAGCATCTTTGGGTCCAGAAGTACACCATGAATACTTGATTCCAACTTATGGTGCAGCCGCAAGTAGCAAAATATGTCTGGCTTTAAACATTGTTTCAACAGACGAATTTTGTGTTGATCCTTCAAACCAAGATCCTGATTCTTTCGAATCGATGCTACAACGCAATTATCCTACTGGAGAGACGGCTTATACGGAACTTATGGATATGTTAAATGCGTTTAAGTCAATACCACCTTCTTACTGCAATCGGGTAGAGGTAGAAGGATATGGCATCTATGCCTTGAATAATTGTCCACCACCAGATCAATGTGGTAAAGGGTACACATGCACATTTGATCTGATGACTATTGGTACATTGCAGGTGAACATTTCTTATCCGGAAGGATTAATCACAGCGTATCACGTTAACAACGTTTCGGATTTAGATGATAGCACGCCTTAATCTTGGGGGATCGCAGACCTATAAGCTGGGGCTTTCCTTTGCCTCCTCGTCCGCACACCCACTGCTGCCACCATTCCACGGCAGTGTTGGGACGTCCCCTCCCGGCATCACAATGGAATAGCTGTCGAAGATGGTACAGGCTTCGACGAATTAACGGGTGGATATGCTTATCCAACTGTGGCAGATTTCCAAGTCGCCACTTACTCTTGTAATACGAAAATGCTCTTTCCCTAATGGGATCAGATAAACTTCAACCCAAGAGCATATAATGCTCTCAGAGTGGAAGTCGCTATCGCTTATCCCGATTAGGCAATCGCTTATGGGACCCAGATAACAACTGGGTCCCATGATAATTTCTTTCAGGTTTCTCAAGTACATAAGGGGAAATAATAATGAAGGACCTTATTCATCATATAGAAAATGACAATTTGATTGTACTTTTTCCAAACGAGTATAACCATGTCATACGTAGCCTGTATATTATTCTTAGGCGAGCTTTCCTTGATAAGGCAGATACATTAAATTTAACATCAGAAGCATTTACATGGGAGAAGGATAATCAACAACTTGGGGATTTTCAGCTTGATGATCTGTTGATGTATGAGGCTTTTCGTAAAAGCTTGTATAAGGTATTGGAGCGTGATGAACTTGTCCAAAATAAAGTGAAAATTACATCCGTCAGTGAGGATGAAATAAAATGTGAATTAGAATTGTGAGTTGTGCTGTGAACACTAAACCTTCTTTGCGAACGAAGTGAGATTGGAGTAATCTTATGCGCAAAGGAGATGAGGGATGAGCAAGGGAAGCGAAAAGAAGCTGGCGCATCGGCGGTTACAGATGCTGGAATTCGCCGAAACACTGGGCAATGT
>JAIOHN010000520.1 GCA_019912985.1 Anaerolineae bacterium
CTATGCTGGTATTCAGGTGGGGCGAACAATAGGCCAGCTGATCGCCTCCATGATGACGAAGTAGAGGAGATGCATGGTGGATGACCAAAACCTATTGAAGTTTTATGTCGGGTTGACGACACGCCAACGAGAAGTGCTGCAGTTAGTGAGCCTCGGCCTGACTAATCAGGAGACAGCCAATCGGTTATGCATTGCCCCGAGTGTTGTGGCGGGACATCTCACAAACATCTATGGTGAATTGGATAACATGGAGGGGATGGAAAGGGTACGAGCGAACCGCTACAGCGTCATTCGGCTGTTTGCGCATTTTTTCCTGCAGTATCCTGAGTTGGATAACTTCTAGTGGGATAACTTCTAGCAGAGGCAGCGCTTTAGTAATTCGTATAGTCAATAAGATAACAGGTCTCGTGAACTTTTTCATCAGGATACCTTGCAACGCTAACAAACCATCGTGAGGGTATCCTGTGTGAGTCTAAGTCTCTATTTCGTACACAAGAACACTCAACAAGTCGAATTCGCTACCAAGCGCCTTTGCTTTTTCTCTTACAATCAGGGTACCCTAAGACCTATAAAATTTAGGACAGACAAACAATGGCAGAACAACAAGGATACGTCTTCCGAGCAAGAAACAAGCACACTGCTTCAATGGGGAAAGCACCTGAGATAGATGCCAACACGCCGAAACGATATCACGGCTACTTTGAGAATGAGTTCGGCGAACAAGCCATCTTTGTTTACGACTACACGGAGAAAACAGCAGGATTATGGTTAGGAGATGCTGGATGGGGGAGCACATTCAATGTGGTAGATGGTGATGCACCTGAACTGGAACTCAGCATGAATGAAAAGCTCTGGCTCAAGATATGTTGGCACACAGCAACTTCGATGGTGGCAAAATGACAACGAGCGGTACAGTCCGCTCGTTGGATGAGTACTTTGCATTGAAGGTTATTCTTTTATATACGGATACCAGCGGGGAAACGTGAGCACCGTAATGCGGCTGGTGGTGGAGTAGGGTGGAATAAGCAGTATACACGCGAGTTCCACCCTACTCCCGTCCTCCCCGAAAGACTATAGGACATCCACTTCTCAATAATCTTGGGGAGTGGTTTTTGTTATAGGCTGGCGCACAAGCGCATCGTGGGAGCGACATGCGGGAACTGTGAACGTTTATTGTATTCTATACACCGTCGTGTGCCACAGTCGCCACAACAAAGCTGAAGTGAAAATCTCATTTCGCGGGTGGTCGGATGTTCGCTTCAAGCGAACTGCTGGCTCACAAGGATGGGCATGATCGCTTGTACAACCCGGCCTTATTGAATAAGATAGGGCAATGTTCGGACCTGTGGTGCATCACAATGGACAAAAACTCATCGCCCTATGTATTTGTCAGTTCAAAAATGCGCGAGCTTGCAGCGGAGCGCAAAATGCTCCAGGATCTGCTTCCTACACTTGGTAGGGATGTTGTAAAACTGGAATCCTGGATTTTTGAAGGGAAGGCGCCCGCTAGTAATAAGTCAATCCGCGATGTTTATCTTGAAGCACTGAAGCATTCGGTGCTGTATATTGGCCTATTCTGGAAGGAATATGGCGAGTGGACGATTGACGAGTTCGAGCGAGCTTCAGAGTGGGGGATCGAGCGGCACATCTACGTTAAAGATGTGGACGCGGAATCACGTGATCCACGTCTTCAAGCATACTTGGACAAGCAGAGCGATGTGCGTTTTGGCATTACCGCGCGCTGGTATAGGGACGTAGATGATCTGCGTGAGCAAGTGACCCGATCGGTCGAGAAGTGGTTGCTGGATCGTCAGATTGCATATCACAGTGCTACAAGTGCTGTTATGGCTCGAGTTGCTGATGACATACCAGAATTACCCAGAAAACTGATTGGACGCGAGAACATAATCGCTGAGGCTGAAACCCTACTGTATGATGGAGAGCGAGTTCTGCTGCACGGCCTGGCAGGGATTGGGAAATCGGCGCTGGCAGCGAAAGTCGCTGCTCAACATATCGAAAGCAATCGCGGTCCAGTTATCTGGCTAAAGGTCGGCTCTACCGATGCTGGCGCGCTGTTCGAGGCCATTGGGCGGCTATTCGGCGAACAGCAGGCCATTGCCGCCAGATTGGTGATGAACGGATTCAAGCGGTTCGTCACTTGCTCGCCGACACACGCGCGCTGCTGGTGCTCGACGATGTGTGGAATGGCAATGCGCTGGCTGAGTTTATGAAAGCGACCCCGCGTCAGATGCCCATATTGGTTACTTCACGTCAGCGCTTTCCACTCGACGAAATTATTGAGGTGAATGAGTTACGCCCAGATGAAGCGCTGGAACTATTGAATTTTCATGTTCGCCGCCACGATTTCACCACCGACCCGGATGCAAAGCGGCTGTGCGACCTATTGGGTTATCATGCCTTTGCCCTCGAGATCGCTGGTAAATCACTTAAGGTTTACGATCTTACGCCTAGCGCTTTACTGAGCCGCATCGAAGATGCACCCCATGATCTGAACATGCCTGCTAACTTCGGCGAATTGGGCCGGACAGGCATTAAGGCATTGCTCGATGCCAGTGTCGATGCACTTGATCGTGAATTGCATGATACGTTTGTGTACCTGGGTGGTATGTTTGAGCCAAGTGCAACACCCGATTTACTATCTCGAGTTTTGAATAGTGAAAAATCTCTGATTGCCAAGCTACTGGGACAACTAGAGGAACGAGGTCTGGTGATAAGCAGAACCTCAAACAACGTTCTTTATTATCAGCTTCACGATCTGGCTTATAGCTATGCGCGCACAATATTCCTCAACAAAGGCTGGTCTGGTGCTGCCGTTATTACCGCCTGTCGGGACTATGCCGCCGATCATAAGCTCGATCTGGATGCATTGGATGTCGAACTGAGCAACATTTTGGAAGCCGGGGAAGCGGCGTATCAATCTGAGCAGGAAAAAATGCTGTTGGACATGATGCGCTCGCTAGCAGTGGATGGGCCTTTTTTCGCTGCCCGCGGCCATACCAATCTGTCGTTACGGCTAATGAAGGCGGCCATCGAGGTAGCAAGAGCACATCAGCAAATTGAGACGGCGCATTATCTCCTGAGCAGGTTAGGCAATACCTATGTGGACTTCCTGGGCGATTTGCGTAGCGCCTACGAGGCCTACAAGGAAGCCCTGGAACTTGCGCGTGCGCTTGGGAATCAACAACGGCAAGCGATTCTTTTGACCGTTATCGGGAAAGTACGCTTTCTTCAGAGCTTGCCGGATGCCGATCATTACTATGAGGAAGCGGAACAAATTGCCCGAACCAGTAATGACGATTTCGCAATGGCATTCGTGCTTCACCATCGGGGCTATCAATTGTTGAACAAGCCCGATGCAGATTATGAGAGAGGCCGGGCACTTTCAGACGAAGCCGCCACCATCGCGGAACGGTTGGAATTGCCCGATATCCACTTTCATTCGCTCATTAATCGGGGTGCCGCCGAGTTTGAGCTTGGAAGGGTCAAAGAGGCGCTAGCGACACATCAGCAAGCCCATGCGCTGGCGAGCACTCACCATAATCACCCTTGGCTGGCCTACGCCTTGCAGTCGATAGGGGAGGATTACGACCGTCTTCAACAACAGGAGCAAGCGCAGCAGGCGTTTGATCAGGCACTCGCCATCTGGCGGCAGACGGGCGGCAAAGCGCAGGCGGCAACGCTTACCGAGTTTATGCACACCCACCAATATACTGTACAACCTGAACAGGTATAAACGATGAAAAAATTTGCGAGACTTTTGTTAGTGACACTCTTCGTTGCTTTGGTGATGATGTCCACAAATCTGTCGTCCCTCGTGGCCCAGGGCCAGAGTCAGAGAAATTGTGCGATCACAACCGATCAGATTTTGGGTCAAGCCTTCACCTCGACTGCCGGGGCCGCAGGAGGAATCGGTGAAGCCGGCCTGACTCCCGACGGTGAGGACATTGAGGCTGATGGGCTAGCCGCCAGTGTCGAATGGATACTTGCAAACCTGGCATACAGCTCAGTTGGAGATCAGCAGGTGGCAATCCTCGTGCTGGACGATTTCTCTTCCGATGGCAGTGATGGAAGTCCGATATCTCATGGCTGGCTTGTCATGCAGGTGTTTGACCAGTTGCAGCAGGCTTTGCCCCAGGATGTGGGGAGGCTTGTGCGGCTTTATCCGGTCGATATTGCTAGTGAGGCTGGTTATCAGTCGGAATTGATCCTGCCCGAATTGATGACCGCTGTCGATGTGCTTTCTGTTGAAGGCTTCCAGCGTTTCGTTGTGAACATGAGCTTCGTGTTCATTCCTTGCCAGGATGGTGAACTCGCGTTTGATTATCCCGGCTTTCAAGCGGCACGTCGCAATGACCCGACTCAGTCAATCATAGAATATCTGGGCGATAACGAGCAGTATGTCCGCACGATTCTTGACGATTCGAGGATCAGCTACATTGATGAAACCGGTTTTGCCAATACGGACGCGGCACAATTGAGGGGCAGTGAGTCTTTATCGCAGGGGCAGGCTGGTGCTGCTGGTGTGCAGCGTGTTCCGCCGACGCCAAATGCGCAGCCACGAGCGTTTCAATCCAACGATCTTCGTGTTCTCAGACTGTTCAATCGACAAAGTTTGCAGGCAGATCCTATTCGCGATTATCTGCGCAGGACACCACGAGATCGAATCGTCGTTCCGGTAGCATCGGCTGGCAATTTCAAGCAGCGCCAACCATTTTATCCTGCTCGCTGGCCGGAAGTGATCAGTGTTAGCGCTAATGAAGGCAATGACCTGAGATTCTGGCTGCCATCCAACAACGGTGAGATCAGCGTTCCAGGTGCATGGTTCCTGTTTGATGATGGTGAGTATCAGGCCGGTACCTCGTTCGCCGCACCGGTCGTGAGTATGCTTGTGGCTCTCGACTTGACTCAGAACGAACCCACTTGCCCTGTCAGGGGCAATCAGCCTGTGCTTGCACACGGCGCATTCAGCAACGATTTTCTGGCGGATGCTGTTCAGCAACAGTGTAGGCCGTGACCCAAGGCAATTGAAAGGCCTAATTCGATGTATCGGATGAGTACACTATCTTCGTCTATGACTATGACAGAAATGTTGAGACACTTTGGATGGGGATGCCGCGTGGTGCGCGATAATCTTTATGACCTGGAGATAAGTATAACTGACGAACTCTCGCTCAAAATATATTGATACACGGCAATTTTCATTCTGTCGAATTGAAAACGAGCGGTTTATGCCGCTCGTCATGCAGATCATAATATTTACTCTCTGATGAAAGGATGCCAGCGGGGAAAAGTAAGCACGGTAATGCGACTGGTGGTGGAGTAGGGTGGAATAAGCAGTATACACGTGAGTCCCCAACTCCCGTCGCTCCCGAATGGATACAATATGTACTCAATAATTTAGCTCATCCCATTAGGATGGGCTATTTGTTTTGTCTCGAATAGGACAGGGTGAGGCTATTGCGTGAGCAACATGTTGTATTTTTTTACCGATACATATCTTCTGTTCAGCGTGGCGGAATTCGGCAAATAGGTGCAGTGGTAAGAAGCTTGATACAAGCAGGCGACGTCGGTTGGTCCAATTCAAGATAACTGCTTCTTTGCAGCTAGTCTACTTCCTCAGGAAAGATGCCCTAAACAGTGATGTGCCTCAGGTCAGATCTCAGATGAGTTGAAACGAGTCACTATTACCACCGCCGCGCCTCCCTTAACTTCTGTCATCAGTATGGCACTCTGGGTTTTTAAGATGTATCAGTTGCCTACTCATGGCCTTGAGCGGACTGACGACACCTGCTGTTTCTAAGGGTTTTGCAGGAAAATATATTGCTTGATAAAATCTCTAGTTAGTCAATCCAAGTGAATCTATTCCGATTGATCTGCCTTGACCAGTAGATTCACCTTACTACCTTTTTTGTCATGTTGCGGCGTACCAAGGATCATGCAGCAACGAGGTCCCACCTAAGGGGCAAAATATATCAAGTGTCCTGACCATAAGCAGGATGTTGAAGACTGTCAGGTGAAATTTCTTTTAGCTATGCTCATATGGAGTGGCAACGCAAAACGTTTTAGAGATTGTGGTGCAGCATAGACGACTCTTGCTCTATTAACGATAGTAGCAAATTTCAATGGGGTGATGGTTTACGTCTATTTGGTCGAGCTAGTTCGGGGTAGAGAATAATGCGAAAAGATCTAATTCTATTAATTTGCCCGATACTGATGGTTTGTGCAGGGGACTTTGATTTCTTAAGGTTGGTCGAAAGCAGGATTTTAAGCAATGGCTATTTTTCGTCATCGCTGCTTATCGAAGATGAAACGCCAACAGAGGGTGACTGCTCAGTTGACGATGACGTTGAGTGCGGCTCGGCACTAACAACAGACCCAGACCAAAATACCCCCGAACCTAACGACGAAGTCGAGGCTACCACTGAAGTTGGGGCCGAAATATGCACGCCTGAAAGCTATGTTAAATCAAACATTCAGGTTGCACCTGCCGACTCTGAAGCATTGATAGACGCAATCAATGAAGCAAATGCTGATCCTGATTTGTCGATCATTTGCTTGACAGATAGTATATATCGTCTAGTAGAGCCGAACAATGACAGTGGTGGTGCGCCTACCGGCCTACCAGCTATTACCTCTGAAATCGTGATTTTAGGTAACAACACGATTATTTCTCGTGATTCAGAGGATGCATTCCGAATTATCTATGTTGGTGAAGATGGCATTTTAACGCTTAACGGAATAACAATTGAGAATGGCCGTGTGGAGGGTGAAGCAAATGGTGCGGGCATCTTTGTCGACACTGGTGAACTGCGTGTGACATCCAGCACATTTAGCA
>JAIOHN010000057.1 GCA_019912985.1 Anaerolineae bacterium
CCAGGATGTCGTCCACATTGCGTCTGTTTCCGGCGGCATCGACGCACCGGTAGCGTAATTCGTCGCTGTCCACAACAACAACGGTTTCATACTCCATCGTCTCGCCGGACGTGCAAGCCAGCGCCTGATGCAGCGGTTTCAGCACGGGGACAAATTGGTAGAGGAAGGTGTTGGGAATAATCAGGATGGGGACGATGATCATCAACGAGCCGATAATGATCAGCAGGGCAATAATGCTGACAATTCCACGCCACATATCGCCTATCCTTTGAACCACAGCCCAAAGAATCTGATTGTAGCATTGCGCTCTATTTTGCGCTGAAGGGATGAGGGCGATTACATTAAATCCGATGCTCGGTGGAATGAATCGCCCTGTATAGGGTGTTCTTTGGGCTCTGGCGGTTGTGCCCGACAACCCGCATCATTTGCGTTAGTAGATGTCGCTGCGGCGGTCTTCAAACACCGGGATGCGGCGGCGCACCTCGTCCACCAGATCCATTTCGATTTCCGCCGTCAGCAGCATGGGGGCTTCGCCGCCTTCGACCACGATCTTGCCCCAGGGATCGACAATCATCGAATGCCCGCCGAAGGTCGTGTCGCCGGTCTGTCCGGCGGCGTTGGTGGCGACGATGTAACACTGGTTTTCAATCGCCCGCGCCACCAGCAGCGCCCGCCAGTGTTCGATGCGTTCAATCGGCCATTCCGCCGGGATAACGACCATCTTCGCGCCGTTGACGGCATATTTGCGAAATAATTCGGGGAAGCGCAGATCGTAGCAGATCGCCAGACCGGTATTACCCCAGGGTAATTCTAATTCCAGCGCCGACGAACCGGCTTGCAGCCATTCGTCTTCGTGCATCAGCCGGAAGAGGTGCAGCTTGCGGTAGATGCCCAGCATCCGGCCATTGGGCGCGAAGAAAGCCGCGCTGTTGGACACTTCCATGCCGCGCTTTTCCAGCACCGAGCCGACGATGCTGATTTTGTTCTGGGCCGCCACGCCGCCGACCTGCGAGAACATGCCGCTGTTCAGCGCCGACGCCAGGTCTTTGGCCTGTTCCAGCGCGTAACCCGTCGACCACAATTCCGGGAACACCACCAGATGCGACCCGCGCCGCGCCGCTTCCACCGACAGCCGTTCCATCGTGGCGGTATTTTTCTTTTCGTCGCCCAGGGCGATATTCATTTGTGCGAGACTGATGACCAGTTTAGCCACAGTAATAACCTCGATTTTTTATGGACTGCACAATTCTAGTATACGCGATGACCCGCGCGCGAGTAACCTTGAGCTTTGTACGATCTGATGTGGCACTTATCGTTTCTTCAGCAGCATGTCATAATCGGCATGTGTGCCGATCCACCCCCATACAATCAGATCATCTCGTTCTCGAAAACCAATGGCGCGATAATGTTTCCCTATTCGCGCGGAGTAGAGAGTTCTCTTTTGATCGACAGGTTTAAATTGTAAGCTGGGATGATACGGATCGCGCTTGAACTGGTCGTATGCAGCGCGCGCCTGCTGTCTGACCGCTCTGGGTAATGCGCGTAAAAGCTTGCGAAACTCCGGCGTGACCTGTGATTTCATTGCAGATCAGGATCGGTGTCAGGATCAAAGTCCTCTGTCAGACCGGCAGCATAGGCGGCATGAATGCTGTCGGCTAATCGGTCGAGCACGTCCTGAGACTCGGCAAACTGTTGATCCCATAATGCCTCGTCCGCAGCCAATTCCTCGTCGGTCATAGCAGGACGCACAACAATGAGTTCGCCGTTAGCGATTTCGTCGAGTAATTCTGGTGTTGATATGCCGAATGTCTCGGCAATTTCATCTAGTTTGGCCGGATAGTCGATTTTGCGCCGCGTCGCCATGAGCCATCCCTCGCCCAATACCCTGTTCTACATAAGTGATTATAAACGATGATTCAATTCGCTTCACACGTCCCGACCAGGGAAATCTGTCCTATCCGCTGATGAGCGATTGCTGCCACAAACCGATCAGGGCATTGACCGCTTCCGCGTCCGTCATGTACGTCAGGTCAATTTCGCGTACACCTTCCAGCGAACGCACCGCCCATTCCCGTTTGAGATAGCCAATCGCCAGCGCCCGTTCGTGTGGGTTGTGGTAATTGCGCCCCAGCGACAGGTGTAAACGCTGCAATGCCGCCCCGAGCGACACCACCATGCAGATGATCGGGCCGGTTGCGCCCAGGCGTTTGGCATAATCCGCGCGCAGCAGCGTTTGGCCGCTGACGCGGATGACCGCGCTGCGGTTCAGCAGCACATCCTGCATCACCTCCGACTCGACCGTTTTCAGCCGTGCGTCGCCGTAGCGGGTGCGCAGTTCTTCAGGTGTCATGCCCTCGCGCGTTTCGATCTGCCGTTCGACGTTCACGTAGCGCATCTTCAGGCGTTCGGCGACCTGCTGCCCGATCAGCGGTGGG
>JAIOHN010000521.1 GCA_019912985.1 Anaerolineae bacterium
CAGCACGACACTGACCGTGCGGGCAGCGATTGACGCACCGGATGGGCCGGTTACTGTGCCGCTGGTTTTTACTTACCGTGATTTCAGTGGTGAAAGCTATACCAGTCAGGCGGAATTGAGTGTGCGCGTGCAGCAGATTGAGCGGATGCCGCTGGTTACGCTCGATAATTACGCTGTGAATCCTGACCCGGCAGTACCCGGCCAGCCTGTGACCGTGCAGGCGACACTTTCGAATACAGGTAATGAGACCGCCTCCCAGGTGACTGTGCGCATTACGGGGTCGGAAAATCTGCTGCTGGCTGGCGGTCAGGGTGATACGTTCACCATCGGTGATATTCCAGCAGGCGCGACGGTGCCGGTAGAGATGTATATGGTGGTCAGCACGACCGCCAAGTCCGGGCCACAACCGCAGGCTTTTACAATCAGCTACTTGCAGGGCGGCGAAACCCAGACCAAAGAAGGCAGTATCACGATTCCGGTGGCACAGGTAGAGGTGCCGGAAGCACTGCTGCTGCTCGCATCGTATGATACCGGGCAGGAGATTTTGAGTCCGGGCGATCGTTTTACGCTGTCGATGCAACTGCGCAATGTGGGTGATGCCGACGCCAATAATCTGCTGCTGACGTTTGGCACGGTGGAGACTTCGAGCAGTGGTAGCGGTAGTGACAGTGACAGCGGCAGCACGAGCGGCGGCTCAACCAGCAGCACGACCTCCATCAGTACGGATTTCGCGCCGTTGGGTACGGGTGGACGGCTGTTTCTGGGAGCGATTCCCGCTGGTGGTGCGAGTAATGCGATTCAGCAGGATTTTATCGTGAGCGGTAGTGTAAAAAGTGGTATCTATAATCTGCCATTGACTCTGAGCTACCAGAAAGAAGATGGCACCAATGTACAGGAAACGTTGTTTGCAGGCGTGGTGGTGATCGTGCCACCGCGTATGCAGATCACGCTTGATAGCCCGCTGCCGGAGACGGTCAATGTGGGTGAACCGCTGCCAATCTCCTTGACCTTGTTCAATGCAGGCAGCGAACAGGTGGATTTCACCAATGCAACGGTAGAAGTAAACAACGGTGAAGTGTTGGACGGGATGCAGACGCTGCTCAATCCGCTGAAGACGGAGGATGACACCGCAGTGACCGCGATGATTTCGCCCGGAGAAGAGGGTGATGTCGAGATTACGGTGCGGCTGTACTACATCGACGATCTTAACCGCGAGCAGGCGTTGGTCGAAACCTATCAGACGGCGGCAGTCATGCCACCGCCGCCAGAGGAAGAGATTTTCGTGCCAGAGCCAGTCATCGAGGAGCCGGTGGAAGAAGATAACCGGGTAATCGAACGGCTGCTGCTGGGGCTGTTGGGCCTGGGGAGCTGATGGCCGATGTTTTATGAGCTGTTGCAACTGGCGATGGGCAATCTGGGCCGGGCGCGGGCAAGGCTGATTATGACCTCGGCGGGGGTGCTGGTGGGAACGACTGCCGTCATCCTGTTGATTGCGCTGACGATTGGCTTGCAGCAGGCGGCGGAGGCCAGTATCGGCAGCAGTGCTTCGCTGACTGAGATCGAGGTGTATCCCAATTACAACCCACAGTCGGGCAGCAACGTGCCGCAGCTCGATGTGGCGCTGGTGCAGAATTTATGGCGGGTGCCGGGTGTGGCGGCGGTAATTCCGATTATCAATATGCAGGGGGGTGAACTGGAAGCCGGGGATTACAGCGGCTATGCCTATCCCATTGCGGGGATTGACCCGCGTTTGCTGCCGTATATGGGCTTGCAGATCGAGCGTGGTGAGTTTTCACTGCAACCGGGCGACGTGATTGTCGGGGCGCGGTCGGGCGATAATTTTTACGACCCGGAAGCGTCTGGTGACGAGTGGCAGCCGGTGTCCCTGGATTTATTCGAGACTCCGGCACGGCTGCGGTTGTATCAAAACTCTGGTGATAGTGGACCCAAAGAGCGCAAAATCCCGCTGCACGTGGTGGGGCAACTGCGTGAAAGCAACAATCAGTATGATTACGGTCTGCTGATGCCGATTCAGGATGTAATTCAATACAATGAATGGATTACCGGGCAGGAGTTTGACTCGGAGAATTTTCGCTTTGATCAGATCATTGTCCGCGCGACCAGCCGTGAAACCGCGAATGATGTCTCGGAGGCTATTCGTGACCTGGGTTATGCGACTGGTGGACTGGGGGAATACCTGCAGCAGTTGAACGGCTTCTTCACCACCATGCGGCTGATGCTGGGTGGTGTAGGCGGCGTGGCGCTGCTGGTGGCGGCCTTTGGCGTGGCGAATACCATGATGATGGCGATCCTCGAACGCACGCGCGAGATTGGCCTGATGAAAGCGATTGGCGCGACCAACCAGGATGTGCTGACGGTGTTTCTGATTGAGGCCGGTCTGGTCGGATTGGTTGGCGGTCTGGCCGGGGTTGGGCTGTCTTACCTGCTGCAAAACCTGATCAATCAGGCGGTTCAGAATGCATCCAGTGGGCAGGGCGGTGTGCCGTTCTTGCCGCTGGATCCATCACAGATCGGCGGGAGCCTGGTGGTGATTCCGCCCGAACTGGCAATCGGGGCGATTGTGCTGGCGGTGATGATAGGTGTCGGGGCTGGATTTTACCCGGCGATGCGGGCCGCACAGATGCCGCCGGTCATTGCGCTCAAGCAGGAATAAAGCAGTCTATTCGCTATAGCACAAAATGCTCGTAGGCATTGTGGATGGGCAGACCCCAAACACCCCAGAATTCGCGCGTGGCCGGACGCATTACCACTGCGCCGCAAGTTTCGGAGTAGTAGGGCGGCTGCGAGATGGAACAAACACTATAGGCTCCGTCGCTGCGATCACGGGTAAGATCCATCAGCGCTTCGGGATTGAGTGAGCGCTGCTCCAAAACTGTGAGGGCGCGATTGACGCGCGTTTGCGAGTCCTCAATTGCTTCATCAGAAGGGGGCCGCTCAACCGCCTGGGTGGGTGCCGCCAGACACTGATTGGCATGTGCCAGGACATCACCACTGAGTTCCGTGATATGAGTAGCGGTGGTCATGGCTTCAATGTTGTAACCGTGGCCTTCGCTATCGAGCAGGAGGTAGTTGTGACTGCCTGCCAGCGGTGCGTCGGTGATGCAGGCCAACGCATCATCAATATGGGTTTGACTCAGGATTTTGCGGCAGACAAACGGCCAGGTTACACCGGGCGCGCCATCCGCACCAACCAGATTGTTGATCCCAACCGCGATCCCCGCTTCGTTGAGTCCAATCATCGCGACGCAGCCCGTTACCGAGAAGGCCAGAAACGCCGGACCCGAATCCGGCTCGCTCTGAATCAAGAGCACATGCGGCGTAGCGGTGGCATGCATGTCCCAGGTCTGGCCGAGCATACTGTGTCCATCATCAGCAGCGGCCTGACCGACCATGAAACTGGTGCAGTCATTCGCAATCCGAGAAGGCTGCGTAGAAGGTGCATCGCTGGCGTTGTAGATCACATCAATCAGGTCCGTAAAGCCGTTGGTGATAAGCAGCTCAACCACACTTAATCCGGTCGCTGCGGCGATGCCTTCCAGTTGTTCCATCTGATCCGGCGCGTAGTTTTGATGCGCTTCCAGGCAACTTTGCGCTAATGCCAGAGCTTCTTCACATGCTAATGTGCGCCCTGTCCAGGTTTCGTCACTGCACAGGCGAATGCGTTCCTCGGTCAGGTCGCGGATTTCGTTGGCGTAGGCGAGTCCATGCTGGTAACCCATTTCGTAAGGTGAACCACTGAGTTTTAACACGCGAATAGGGGGCATCGGGATTGCTCCATTATTTTGTGTTGCGCTTAACTATAGCAAAAAGCGGGAGTTGAAAAAAGTGAACTGGGCGACCCACCGGGCCGCCCGTGAAGTGCGCCGTAGTCGGCTCAGGCGGTGGCGATCTGGTATTGAGGATTGCTCCAGACGATCAGGACCGCGCCGTCATTGGCCTCAGGGCAGTGGGCGTAATTTTCGATGACCGTGCGGGGCTTGAAGCCGCGATTGATCTGCATGCTCACAGTGGGGTCTTTGATCTCGCCGCGAATGACACGGTCACCATATTCCTGCAAGGTCATGCGGTGGCGATATTTTTCATAACCGCGCAACATGCCGCCCGCGTAAAAGCCGCGCAGGTTGAGGCGCTTGACCAGATTGAAGCGCGCGCGATACATGCGCGTGCCGATGCCGCGCCGCCGGTAATCAGGGTGGATAGCGAAATCAACCCCATAAAGCCATTCACCAGTGGGTGTGTGGTTATCAAGCTGGTCGCCGCCGACCGCGTGATCCCAGGTGAGTGGCTTCTCGGAAGGAGCGCGGTTGGTGAGCATGGTGAGAGCGAACCCCACCACTTTGCGATGATGCAGGGCGACAAACACGCTCTCGGAAAAACGTTCGATATGACTTGCCAGCGTGATTTCGCTGTAGGTTTCACCCCAGACGTGGGTGACGATGTTATTGATCCCCGCGCAGTGTTCCAATGTCGCGTCGGTAATGTGAATCGATTTGCCAAGCATGGCATGTGCTCCTTAACGTTATTCGATTGAAGATGAAACGGAATCGACAATATGCCTGTTAAGGAGAGATCACTTAAAGTGCGATGGATGTTTATGGAGGTTTTCAAGCTGCTCGATCAAAAATGGGGTAACCGTACAGCGTAGAATGGTCGCAAAAACTTGCGGATATTCAAGGGTTTTCATAGGGATCACTGTTTTGTCGGGCACGCTCCCACGCACCCTGAGTCTTATTACGAACGTTACATGATC
>JAIOHN010000522.1 GCA_019912985.1 Anaerolineae bacterium
CGCGCAGGCAATCGCCTTGAAGTCCTCGAAGGTCTCCGGCGGGCCATCGAAACCGGCTTCAGCCAGCATGTCCAGGTTGACAGACAGCATGTTGGCAGACACCTGATTCGGCCAGGCCAGCATCGCGCCATTGAATGGCTCCAGATTAATGATGTTGAAGTCAAGGATACCCTGGTTCAGGTCACTGGCTTCTTCGCCAAAGCCCCAGGTTTCGTCATTGAAGTAGGGGTTCAGGTCGAGCGCGGCCCCGTCCAGATACCAGCTTTCGGCATCATTCTGATAACCGGCGACCAGGTTTGGCAGGTCACCGCTGGTGATGGCAGCGCTCATCAGGTTGCGGATGTCGTTGTACCCACCCTGTGAAATCGCCTCGACGGTGATGCCCCATTCGTTGTTGGCGTTGAAGTCCTCAACCAGCGCGGTCATTGTATCAAGCTGCGCGCCGCTGCCGTATTGATGCCAGTAGGTAATGGACTGGCCGGATGGATCGACACTGCTCAGATCATCCTGCGCGGCAACGAAGCTCGCTCCGAGGACGAGTACCAACAGCACGGCAAAGAAAGTAAGTTTACGCATGCATCTATCTCCTTGATATTCTTTGGCTCCGTAGATCCCCTCGCCGGAGCCTGCCATCTTCAAATAAACACCGCCAGAAGCGATGGAGGGTTCGTTATCCCTTTAATCCTGATGACGCGATACCTTCTGTGAACTGCTTTTGGGTGAAAAAATACAGGATCAGGATTGGCACAATCATAATCACCGATGCGGCCATTTGCAGGTGAAACGCGCCCGGCGCATCGGCGCTGACGAACTTGGTCAGGCCAAAAGCCACGGGTCGCCATTCGTCAGTTTGCACCACCAGCAGCGGCCATAACAGGGAATTCCAGGATGCGACGAAGGCCAGCGTCACAACGGTCATAATCGCTGCCTTAGACAGCGGCACGACCACGCGCACCAGAAACAGCAGGTGTCCCGCGCCGTCAATGCGAGCTGCATCCCATAAATCTTCCGGGATTTGCGTGAAAAATTGACGCAGCAGGAAGATACTAAAGGCCGACGCCATAAACGGAATCGTGAGCGACGGCCAGTTGTTCAGCCACTGGCATGGATCACCGCAAACACTTTCGCTCAGGCGGCTGAGCCAGGTGACAGTCAAAAAGTTAGGAATAAGCGTCACGATGTTGGGTATCATGAGGGTCGCCAACATGCCGCCGAACAAGGCATCCCGCCCGACAAAACGCATACGGGCAAAGGCATAGGCCGCCGGGATGCAGAACGCCAGCATCCCACCGATGCTGATAACTGCCACGCGGGCGCTGTTCCACATAAACAGCGCGAAGTTGGCCTCATCCCAGGCCACGAGGTAATTCTCAAAATGAAGCTGCGTTGGATAAATCCCACCTGACGCGATCTCAGAGGCAGTCATCAAGGACCAGCTCACCATCCACAAAAAAGGGATGATCGAGATGACTGCGCCCACCGACAGCACGCTGTAAATAAACAGCTTGCTCCAGTCGAACGGCTTACGCGGCTGCTGCAATGCGGCCTGTGGTTCCGCTTCTTGCTTCTGGGTGCGAATCATCGTATCAGCCATAAAACACCCTGCGTCCAGCAAATCGGTTCTGGGAAACAGTCAGCACCAGGATAACCCCGAACAGCACAAAAGCCATTGCTGAACCGTAGGCATAATTGGGTCGCCCGGCCTGAATCTCCTGGAAAATATAGATATTGATGGTATCCACGGCCCGCTGCGATGCAGGGGTGCGCAGCAGCCAGACCTGGATAAATGCCTGAAACGTGCCGATGGTCGCAATCAGCATCAGGAAGAATGTCGTTGGTGAAAGTAGCGGCAGGGTGATGTGGCGGAAGATACGCCAGCCGGAAGCACCGTCAATGCGTGCCGCTTCGTAAACCTCATTCGGAATGCTGCCCAGTCCCGCCAGGAAAATCACCGTGCTGTACCCGGCATAAATCCAGGTGTTATAGAACATGATGACCACCAGCGCCAGCCCTGGCCCCACCAGCCAATCCGGGATGCCTGGGCCAAAAATAATCTCAAAAATACCAGTGGGTTCCAGCAGCCACTTTTGCGGGGTCAGCCCCAATGTTTGCATAAACTGGTTGACCGGTGACCCGGTGCGGTGCGAGAAGATGAGTGTGAACACCACCGAGGTGGCGACAAATGGTGTGATGTAGGGCAGAAAATAGACCACGCGGAAAAAGCTGCGACCTTTGATGTTCTGAAAGAGCAGGTAAGCCAGGGTCAGGCCAATCGTCAACTGGAAGGGTACGGTTCCCAGCGCATACATGACCGTGACATTGAAGCCGCGCAGCACATCGTCATCGGCTTCAGAGAGGGCGCGGGGCAGCTCGGAGACCAGCAGATAACCGCCGATAATCAATCCCACAGCCGCCAGCGCGAACAGGAGAAAGCGCCGGTCACCATAACTATTTGCCGCCCGCCGCCAGATCCAATAGGCGACCGCCAGCAGCAGGAACCCGGCGCTGATCAGGATGATCTGCGACCAGATGGGCAGCTCCACCCCATCTTCACGGGCGGTGGCAATCGCCTGGGTGATCTGGTCCACCGTGAGTTGGAGAATTAACGCCCCTGCCGCCAGCGTCAGCAGCATAATGGTGAAGCGCACCATATAATCCGTGCCGGATTTCATGCGCAGCAGGCGTGTAAACAACACGCTGATAATCACTGCCGCGACAATACCGATTAACATCGGCGTGACGGCATTGACCACTTCAGGGAAGCTGAAACTGGCGAAAAATTCGCTCAGGAACAATTCGGTTGAACGTTGCTGGCCCTGGATTCGGCGTGGTGCATCCAGGATTAACGGCAGCAGAATAAAGAACCAGTTTATGAACAGCAGAATCGCTGTCGCATTCACCAGCCCGGGCAGTAGGTAGAGCCAGCCTTTAGGCTCACTGCGTGAGCGCTGCCACAGACGAAAGAGACTGTACAATCCAAAGCCCAATGCGCCAATCGCCAGCCAGAAAAACACCACATAGGCGAAGCCGCCAAGGGCTTTTTCGTAATTTTCCAGTCCGATGTATTCTTCGGGAAAGCGCCGCCACTGATGCAGGCTGACAAAAAATGCAAAGCCTACCGGAAAGATGCCGAATAGAAAGATGATAATCCCTGCGGGAGTCAGGAACAGGTAAGCTGTGAGATTTTCAAGGATCACGCGCCCGCGCCGCGAATTGAACAAGCCTCTTTGTGATGACGCAGCCATGAAACCTCTCGTCTGGTTTTCAGGAATGCGGGCGATTGTAACACGCGATTATTAAACTGTCTTTAAGTTAGATTGCCAAAAAACTGGCTATTGATTTTGGGTATTCAAACTCTCGGCTGTGACCATCGTCCCCGGTGGTACCGCGATTTCCTCGGGAGTGGGCGACCCCGCCAGCAGCTTAATTGCGGCGTTGATTGCCGCGATAGAAGCGGATTGCCGTGCCGGTGATACGGAGCCGCGAATATAATAGCCACGCTCAATATCATTGCGCACAGGTTGTTCAGCGTCCACACTGACGATGACCACCTCGTCCGGCCCGATGCCAGCATCTTCTAGCGCTTCGATCGCACCTAACGAACCGGCATCGTTAATGCTGGCAATCACATCAAACGACACCTCATCGCGGATGAGCTGGGCGATCGAGCTGCGACCAGCTTCACGGGTAGCCCCCAGGTAACGCCCGATGATGTGCGCGTCCGGCGCATACTCAAGGATGCCTTCTTCCAGCCCGTCTGCGCGTTGGATGATACTCGGCAAGTCCGGGTAATCGAGAATAACGACCTCTGCCTGTCCATCCATCTCGTCGCGGATAATCTGCCCGGCCAATTCACCGGGGACGCGCCCCAACAGGTATTCATCGCCGGCGATGAGCACGCCGCCATAGCCTGGCAGGTTAGACGAGAAAATTACCAGCGGAATTTTTGCTTCCTGGACAGATTTCAAGGATTCATCGAGCAGACTGACATCCAGCGGGCATAGGATCAGCACTTTCGCGCCATCTGTACGGGCGTTTTCGATCAGGGTGAGCTGGCGATAGGGATCAGTATCACTGTCATACACCCGGTAGCGCAGGTTGTACTTGAGTGCCAGATCACGCATTTCGCGAGCCTGAACCGCGTGATATTCGCTGGTCTGGTTACAGGTGATGTAGGCGATGAATCCATTATCCTTGCTGATGGCCCACTGCGCGGCAGCCACTTCATCCGCGCTCGGTTCCAGGTCTTCAATCGTGCCAGACTTGCCCTGGATGACCTGTGGTGCTGACGTAGCAGGCGTCTGCATACTGAGTACCACCAGCGCAGCAATTGCCAGTATCAGCACGGACAGTATGGTGATTCCCAAAATCCAGCGGTTGTGGCGAGGCCGCTGAAACGGGACCGTCTCCGTGATGGGCTCTGGCACAAAGTTCCCGTAAATCCCCTGACGCGGTGTGACGGTCGTGCGCCCCAGGGCGGCATCTAACTCGTGCGCCATCTGACGGACATCACTGTAACGCTGGTCAGGGTCTTTACGCAGCGCCCGTAGAATCACACGCTCGACCGAAGGGGGCAGATCGGGATTGAGTTCGGTAGGCGGGCGCGGTTCACGCTCAAGCTGGTGGTAAATCAGCGAGATGACATCGGTACTCGGCAGATCGTAAGGTGCCTCACCAACCATCATGTGATACAGGACCATGCCCATGCTGTAGATGTCAATCCGGTGATCAATTGGATCGCCGCGCAATTGCTCTGGCGCGATGAATGCCGGTGTGCCAACGATATTGCCGCTTTTCGTCAGATCAACGGGGTGCTCGCTCCACTTTGCCAGCCCGAAGTCCGATATATAGGCGTTGCCTTCGCTATCGAAGAGGATATTGCTCGGTTTAAGATCACGATGAATGACGCCTCTGCTGTGAGCATAAGCCAGCCCCTGCGCGACCTGGCTGAAGATGTCAGTGGCTTCTTCCAGCGGCATCGGCTTTCCGACTTCGATCCGGTTATGCAGTGACCCGCCATTGAGCAGCCGCATGACCAGGTAGGCGATACCCTGCTCGACGCCATAGGCATAGACCGGCAGAATATGAATATGCTCCAACTGCGCGACTACTTCCGCTTCCAGGTCAAAGCGCTTGCGAAATGTTTCATACTCATCGGTATTGTTGAAATCGGGGCGAATTACTTTTAAGGCAACATAACGATTCATTGATTTCTGGTAGGCGCGATAGACACTGGCGGTCCCTCCTCGGCCAATGCGCGCCTCAATATGAAATTCTCCAATGTCTCGGCCAATCATGTCGTCTTGTAGCATGGTGATGCTCTGGATTGATCCCCCGATAAACCGTTATATTTCTTAAGGGTGTTGGCTAAGTATACGCATAAATTGATGAAAGAAAAAAGTGACTTTTGGTTAATTCTTGAGAGCGTGGGGCAGTCGTAGCCTGAAAAGCAAGCTCTCTAGGCAAGTTGTCCCTATACTGATACTATATGCCTCCAAGATGTTACATGGTCAAGGAATACCGAGATGTATCGTTATTTAAGCACTTTGATATTGCTGGTATTCGTACTGCCTGTTGGCGCTGCTCTGGCGCAGGATGCCCCGCAGCGTGTGGCCGAAAATCCATCGAGCTTTCACCTGGATGGATTTAACTTCGAGTACCAGGGCTGGAATAACTGTGGCCCCGCCACGCTGACCTACACCCTCAGTTATTTTGGCTATACCGATGACCAGACGCGCGCTGCGCACTGGCTGAAACCTAACAACGAAGACAAGAACGTCTCCCCGGAAGAGATGGTCGCGTATGTCAATACGCAGATCCCGGAAATTGCAGTTTATGCGCTGCGCCGTTACGATGGCGATCTGGACCTGCTCAAGACGCTGCTGGCGAACCGTTTCCCCGTCATTATCGAAAAAGGTTATGATCCCCCGCCGCATGATAAAGGCTGGATGGGCCACTACTTGCTGGTCGCCGGATACGATGATTCCACGCAAAAGGTGACGACCTACGAT
>JAIOHN010000523.1 GCA_019912985.1 Anaerolineae bacterium
CAGTTGGATCGAACCCCACTGTAACCGGTTTACCCCAGGTATGACCGCCATCCTGTGAGTGGAAAAATACCACACGCTGGAACCATTGACTGGAATCCTCATAATTTTTATTGGTCTCGATGCTCAATACGAGGGTGCCATCTGGCAGTTGGATGAGGCGGTCGGTCAGGCTAGGCGGGCCGATGAACGTCGGCATTGGAACCTGCTGCCAGGGTGACCAGGTGTGCGCGCCATCATGTGACTCTGCGGTGTAGATCCCCATCGGCAAGCAGCCTTCGGTCTGAGGGTCGAAAAACGGCTTACCAGCATAGGTGCCGCGATCAATCCACATTGAAGCGGCCAGCAGATGCCCAGGGCTGGTTTCGCTCAGGTATGCCACCCGCAGCGAACTTGGTTGTCCGTTGACGAAAACCGGCGGGAAAGGGCGTTCTGGATCGCTCCATGTGCGTCCGCCATCAGTTGAGCGATAGACTTCGACCATTTCATCCGCAGCGTCTTTGCTGCTCCCGGCACGGGCGGTTGCCAGCAGTGTGCCATCTGTCAGTATGGTGACATTGGGATTGATGAGCATGGCGCGCTCAGTGCCGGGTATTCCCCGGCTGAGAATACCTTTTTCGATAATACGGAGTTGGATAGGCATGAACTATTTCACCAATCGGCGGAAGGGTTCTTTTTTGATGTCACATTCCAGCAGCGAGTCAAGATCGCCTGATGTCAACCCCTTGCGGATGATTGCCAGGGATTCAGCAGCAGCCTGGGCAGTGATGCGAATATCTTCTTCGGTATGCGCCAGGGTAGGCTTGAAACTGGTATAGCTATGAATGCCCCTGCGGGCCATCTCCTGAACGAACAGCGTATTCACTTTCGGGCGCAGGGACTCATCTGGTAGTTGCAGGGTGATCGCTGGATTGGTGTGAAGGCCGGTGCAGGCTCCCTGCAAGCCGCTGTCTGCAATGGCTTGATTGAGTGCTACGCGCAGGGCTTCGCCAATTTCCTGAAAGCGCTGCTCCGAATCACGGCGATATAACTCGCTAATGGTGGTGAGCGAGGCGGCCAGACCGATATTGTCACTCCAGTAGGAACTGGAAATAAACATGCGCTTGGCAGGTTCCATTGCATCGCGTGAACCGACCACAGCGCCCATCGGATAACCATTGGACATCGCTTTGGCAACCACGGTCATATCCGGTGTGATGCCAAGATAAGCCTGCACACCGCCAATTGATAAACGCCAACCGGATGATACTTCATCAAAGATCAACAGCGCTCCGTGACGATGGGCTAAGTCACGTACAGCTTCGAGATAACCTTCAGGTGGTAACTCGGAACGCAGCGGTTCCATCATCACAGCAGCTACCTGACCATGATGTTCATCGAACAGCGCTTCCAGGGCCTGAAGATTGCCATAAGGAAAGGGTATGGCTGTCCCCGCGAGCGCACGTGGCACGCCAATGGGTTCAATCCCGGCGAAGGGAAATTCACCGCTTTCCGGGTCCACGAGGTAGTTTGCGGCCTGGTACCAGTCGTGCCAGCCGTGATAGCCGCAAAAGAGGATAATGTCACGCCCGGTCGTGCCTCGCGCGATGCGGGCTGCGATGGCACAGGCTTCGCCGCCACCTTTGCTGTAGCGCACCATTTCGGCGCTGGGGATCGTTTCTGCCAGCAGTTCAGCCAGTTCAATTTCGAGCGGGCTATTGAGTGAGTATAAACTGCCACGATCAATTTGGGCTTTGACCGCCGTGTCGACAATTTCGTCGGCGTGGCCGAGGATGATGGCCCCGACCGCGCTGACCCAGTCGATGTACTCATTTTCATCCACGTCGATAAAGCGTTAACCTCTGGCCCGCTGCGCATAGATCGGGCTGACACCATTGGCGAATTGGTCAGCGCGGCGGCTGATGAGTTGAGTCCAGCCGGGAATGATCTCCCCGGCACGCTGATATAAGTCTAGAGATTGCGAAACATCCGGCATACCTTATTGACCTTTAGAGCTGCGAGGGTTCAGGGCATCGTTGAGGCCATCACCGAACATATTGAAGGCGAACACGCAGATTGCCAACACAATTCCCGGCATGGCGACCAGATGGGGATGCATACGCCAGCCGACCAGGCTTTCGTTAATCATGGTTCCCCAACTCGCGCCGGGTGGGCGAATGCCGACCCCCAGGTAGCTGAGTGATGATTCGGCAAGCATGGCTCCGCCGAAGCCTGCGGTAAAGGCGACGATCACCGGACCGATGGAATTGGGCATCAGATGCCAGCGGATGATCTGCCAGCGTGTTGCGCCGAATGCCTGGGACGCCAGTACATAGTCCTCTTCTCGCAGGGAAAGGATCTGTCCGCGAATGAGCCTTGCTGCCCAGGGCCAGCTTGCCAGTGCCAGCGCGCCAAACACAATCAGATAGTCAAGCATCACGGTGTTGCGAAAGATAGCGATACCCGTCTGTTGGTAGATTTCGTAGGCGGCATCGGCAATGGGTCGTCGGATCGTGGCGCTGACAAAGACAGCCAGGAGCAGATGCGGAAACGACATGAAAATATCCGCCACACGCATGATCAGAGAATCGACCCATGCCTGGCTATAGGCGGAAATAGCTCCCAGGATCGCTCCCACTGTATAGCTGATTCCCTGGCTGATCACCGCTACTGCTAGGGCGGTGCGGGCTCCCCATAACAGACGACTGAGGATATCGCGCCCCAGTTCGTCGGTACCGAGGACATGCTCCACACTTGGTGACTGGCTGGTATTGAAGATGTCCTGCTTGGTGTAATCGTACGGAGACAGCAGCGGGCCAAAGATGGCGAGAAAGAGAATGAGAAAGACGATGACGAGCGAAAACATCGACATCCGGTTTCGGATCAAGCGCCGAAAGGCGTTCGCCCAAAGACTGCGTGGTTTTTGCGTGGGAATAGATAGAGAAGTGACACTGTTACTCATGGTTGTAGCTGACATTGCTTTTCTCCATCTAACCTAATCGCACACGCGGGTCCAGAACCGGATATAACATATCCACGACAAAGTTCGTCATCATAATGATGAATGTCGCCACCAGGGTTGTTCCGAGAATTAGAGGGTAATCGAACGAGCGCAGACCATCGTAGATGAGCTTGCCAAACCCTGGGATACCAAAGATGCTCTCGATAAAGAGGGAGCCTGTGAGCAGGCTGGCGACCACAAATCCCATGCTGGTGACGACAGGTGCCAGCGCATTCTTCAGGATGTGGCGCGTCATTACCCGCCAGTTTTTTAGCCCTTTTGCCCGCGCAGTGCGTACATAATCCTGCGGCAATGCCTCAAGCACAGCACTTCGTGTCTGGCGGACAATTCCCAGCAGCGGGCCGATCACCAGAATGAACAATGGAAGCACGGCACGTGGATCGAACAACCCCTCCCAGCCGAACGAATATGGCAGCACTTGAAGCTGAAGCACGAGCAATATCAAGAGCAGGGGTGCCAGCACAAATACCGGGACCGTGGGCAGTAATGCTGAGAGCGACACAATTACGTAGTCAATAATCGTGTTGTGATAGTAGGCCGCGATCATGCCCAACGGCACTCCAATCACGAAGATCAGCACGGCGGCAGCGCCACCCAACTGTAGTGAAATACCTAACCCGGTCGTCAGCATATCTCGAACGGGGCGACGTGATTGCACCGAGAGCGAAATTCCCATGTCACCCTGTGTCAGGCCAACAATGTAGTCAATCAACTGTTCGGAAAATGGGCGATCCAGACCATAGAGTTCTCGCATCCGCGCGAGCTGCTCAGGGTCAGGTGGGATTTGTTCACCCAACTGATACTTCAGTGGATCCCCCGGTCCAAAATAGCCCAGGGTAAAGGTGATAACGATTACCCCTAACACCGTAGGGATCAGGTGGAGCAGACGGCGTGTAACGTATTTAGTCATGCTTCTGATTCCAGTGACTCAGTGGTTACGATTGTTGGGGTATCCCCACCCAATAGTGGGTGAGGATACCCAGGTTGGAAACGATTTATTCAGCCAGAACGACGATGTCTTCCCAATTGATGTCCTGGTTGAGGTTGGTCTCGAAGCCCTGAATGTAGGGTTTCACGAGCCAGTTATAGGGCACACCGATCTGCGGCCAGACGGCGGCTTCTTCGAGAATGAGCTTGCTTTCAATTTCCTGATACAGGTCGCAGCGGCCTGGATCATCGACGGTCATGGCGTTGGCTTCTTCAATCATCGAAGCCAGCTCATCAGTCGGTGTGTAGCCAGCCTGCGCGGAGTAGGAACCATCGGCAGCCGCGAAGCGAGTGAGAATATCAGATGGATCATTGATCGTGGGGCCACCGCTGAAGCGGTAGATGTTACCAATGGCATCGTCGTATGTGTCAACACCATTCAGCTGCACTTCGATGCCCAGATTCTCCTGCCACTGCTGCTGGTAAGCCGTGAGAATACGTCCCCAGAAGTCAATGCTGGTGTAGAAGTAAACCTGGACAGGCGGTACGTTTTCGGCACTGCCATACGATGACATGGCAAGTTCTTCTTGAGCCAGAGCCGGATCGTAAGGAATCACCAGATCAGGATTGTAACAAGGTGTTGAACTCTGGACAATCGTGCTCACCACTGGATGGTTGGGGAACAGCGCGCCGATCACCTGCTCATGGTCAATTGCGTAAAGCAGGGCGCGGCGTAGATGCACATCTGTAGTCGGCTCAACCTGATTGCTCACGGACAGGAAGAAGAAACCAAGGCCCGGAATCGCTATCATTTCGTCAGGATGGGTTTCTGAAACCTGGTTCAACAGGGTACCGGTATCTTTGAAGATGTCGACCTCACCGTTTTCATAAGCGATGAGTTTGGTCTGTGCATCATCGATCACGCGAAACTCGATATGCTCCACAGTAGCAGGATCGCCCCACCAGTTATCATTCTTTGTCAGGTCGAGTTCAACCGTGTCGGGGTCCCATGTCAGCGTGTACGGGCCTGCCGTGGTGGGATTGCGCCAGTAATCCGGGTTGTCCAGATCATCATCGGCTTTGACGATACCCGTCAAATAGCTGCCGAGTGCATCCTGGAATCCGATCACTGGGCGGGATAGAACGATTTTCAAGGTGTGATCATCAACCACAACCAGACCTGCAGCATCATCTGATTCGCCGGAGCTGACTTCTGGCATGCCAACGATAGGCTGGAAAATGGTCATGAGGCCACCCCAACTGGGTATGTTCTCGATTTTTACACCCCATTCCCAGGCTTCTTTCAACGATTCAGCAGTGATGGGTGTGCCGTCGGAAAAGATCGCAGCGGGGTCGAGGCTAAGGGTGTACTCAAGGCCATCCTCGCTGGCCTCGTAGCCAGTTGCCAGCCAGGGTACCAATTCACCTTCTGGAGATTTGACGAAAGGTGCTGCGAAGGTGACCCGTGTCCAACTGCGTTGTGCGCCACCCACAGCACTGGGATGGAGCGTACTGACAGAGGACTCCATAATTACCGTCACTGTCTGGTCCTCGGCCAGGTTATCCTGGGCAGAGACAGGCAGCAGGCTGATGAGCAACATCAGCATGACGACGGTCAAAATCCGGTAGTACTTCTTCATGGATCGTTCCTTTCTATTTGTTATAGATAAATTCCACAAGGAATTGGATAGAAGGTTCATTGAAAATTTTCTGTTTCCCCCCTTTCACCCTATTGACCACATTCGGTATAATGGTACTATAACTGAACCAGACATGCAAAGAAAAAAGTGAACAAAAAACATGACAAAAATTCAGGGAATCATACCAGCCTTAGTTACGCCCTTTGAAAACAGCGGAGAATTCAATGAAAGGGTCTTTCGCGAACTCATCCAGTTCATGCTGAGCACGGAGGTAGACGGCTTTTACGTCACTGGTGGAACAGGCGAGGGGCTGCTACTTGACCCTGAGGAGCGGCGTCATATTCTGGAAGTTGCGCTCGATGAAGTGGATGGACGTGTGCCAATTATAGCGCATGTTGGAGCTGTGGCAACGCATACGGCAGCTGATCTCGCTGCGCATGCGTCATCTGTTGGTGCGGCAGCTATCGCTGCTATCCCACCGATCTACGTGGGAGCAGACTTGCAGGGTATCAAAGAACACTATCGCCAGATTGCTGTGGCAGCTGGCGAGGTCCCTGTCTGGCTGTATTACGTGCCACACGCAACCGGTGTGACGCTCACCTCAAAAACCTTTTCCGAATTGATGGACATCCCTAATGTGCGTGGCGTGAAATACACCTCACATAATCTTTATGAGATGCACAATATCATTGAGCTGGCGAAAGGCCGTGATTTTACCGTGATCTCTGGACCCGATGAAATGTGCCTTCCAGCGTTAATCATGGGGGCGACTGGCGCAATCGGCACCACCTATAACATCATGCCAGGTCAATTTGTGAAGCTTTATCGCGCTTATGTCAGTGGTGATATGGAAGCCGCGAAAACACTCCAATACCAGGCGAATCAAGTCATCAACGCGCTGCTGACTGTGCCAACGATCGCCGCCATTAAAGCGGTGCTCACACGGATGGGGTTCGATTCAGGTACACCGCGAAGCCCGCTGCGCGGTCTAACACCCAGTGAATATGACACCTTATGGCAGGCGATAGAAGAATCTCCATTTCAAGAAATCGTTGATATACCGCTGAAAGCATAGTGTCTTCAACACAAATTAAAGGAAGCTCATGCGTATCGCAATCGGTGGCCTTTGCCACGAAACCAGCACATTCACGCCCGTGAGTTCGACATGGGATCGCTTCTTCGTCCGTGAGGATGCGGTTGTGACCACATTTCGAGGAACCAATACGCCAATCGGTGGCTATATCGATGGAATTGAGTCCGCGAAAAACGAAGGCCTGGACTTTGAATTAGTCCCTTTGTTATTTGCCGAAGGACATCCCGCTGGGCCGATCGCGCGCGAGGTCTTTGATGCGACTCTCGATGAGTTGGTGCAGCGCTTGCGAGATGCAGGCACAGTGGATGGTGTGCTGCTCTATCTGCACGGCTCTATGGTCGCAGGGCGGGATGCTGATCAGCTGGACGATGCCGAAGGGTACATCCTGTCGGCTGTGCGCGAAGTCGTGGGTTCTGATGTCCCTGTGAT
>JAIOHN010000524.1 GCA_019912985.1 Anaerolineae bacterium
ACTTCGCGCGTCAACCAGTAGTTGAAAACCGCCCAGCCCTTTTACCGCCACAATCAGGCCCTGCCGCAGCGCATCACAGGCTTGAAGCAGCGCGTCATACGTCGTCGCGACAGTTTGTCCCGCATGATCCCATAAGGCCAACTGCGGCCCGCAATCCGGGCAGGCATTCGGCTGTGCATGAAAACGGCGATCCAACGGGTTATCGTACTCGTCCTGGCAGCTCGGACACATTTCAAATTCACGCATTGCGGTATGAGGCCGATCGTAGGGCAAAGTTTCGATAATTGAATAGCGCGGCCCACAGTTTGTGCAATTCGTGAAAGGATAGTGAAAATGCCGATCGGAAGGATCAAAAATCTCACGGAGGCAATCAGGGCACGTGGCGACATCCGGCAGAATTAATGCTCGGTGCTGCCCTGCGTCGGCACTGGATATAATGGTAAATCCCTCAGCCAAACTCATCTCGATTTTATCGACGTTTATGGAGTCGATGTGCGCCAAAGATGGCAATTCACAGGTCATGCGCTGGATGAAGTTTTCCAGTAAATCAGGCGCACCGTTTACCTGAATGTGGACTCCCTGAGGCGTGTTGCAGACATGGCCGGTCAAGCCCAGTTCAGATGCCAGGCGGTAGATAAAGGGACGAAAACCTACTCCCTGCACGACTCCCTGCACTTCAATTTGCATTCCGGGCATCTCAGCGCTCTTTTGACACATCAGCCTAAACCAACACAGGATTACAATATTCATTGTATTGAATCCGGAAAACACCCGTCACCTGTCAAAAGGCGACGATCATTGTGTGTAATGTCACCAAAATCTCATGGCGAAATGGTTTACACTAGGACATACTGGCTTTCAGGTATTTGAGTGGCGATGCAGGTAGCAATCCGATTCATTGGTTCGCCCCACAGCAACCACAATTGTGTATTATTTAAGTAAATTACGTTTAGGAATGGAGAATAGTTATTATGGACAATGCGAAACTTATCCTGGGTGATCAGGAATATGAGTTTCCTGTTATTAAAGGTTCCGAAGATGAGGTCGGTATCGACTTCACCAAGCTCAGAAGCCGCACTGGTGCAATCTCATTTGATCCCGGCTATGGCAATACCGGCGCGTGCACAAGCGAAATCACCTATATCGATGGCGAAAACGGCATCTTGCGGTATCGCGGCTATCCTATCGAGCAAATCGCCGAATCTGCCAGCTTCGTCGAGGTATGCTACCTCCTCATTTACGGCCACCTCCCAGACGAGAAGGAATTAACTAATTTCCAGAACCAGCTAACTCGTCATACGCTGATTCATGAGGATATGAAAAAGTTCTTTGAGGGGTATCCACCAGCGACACATCCAATGGCGATTATGTCGGCGATGTTGGTATCGTTATCAGCCTTTTATCCCGAATCAGATGACCCAGATATTATTAACCTCAACATCATCCGGTTGCTGGCGAAAGCCAAAACACTGGCAGCTTTCGCGTACAAAAAATCAATTGGGCAGCCCTACATCTACCCGCGTAACGATCTCAGCTACACAGGTGACTTCCTGCACATGATGTTCGCTGTCCCGCCAGAGCCGTATCATGTTTCACCCGTACTCGAAAAAGCGTTGAATCTGCTGCTGATTTTACATGCCGATCATGAGCAAAATTGCAGCACCTCCACTGTGCGTATGGTCGGCAGCAGTCAGGCCAACCTTTTCGCGTCCATTGGCGCAGGTGTATGTGCGCTGTGGGGTCCGCTGCACGGCGGCGCGAACCAGGCTGTAATTGACATGTTGGAAATGATCCGCAAGGACGGCGGAGACTACAAGAAATACATGGGCTTGGCAAAGGATAAGGAGTCTGGATTCCGGCTGATGGGCTTTGGTCACCGGGTTTATAAAAACTTTGACCCACGCGCCACAATCCTTAAAGAAACAGCTAAAAGTGTGTTGAATGAGCTGGGTGTTCACGACCCGCTGCTGGAAATTGCACAGGAGTTGGAAAATATCGCCCTCAGTGACGATTATTTCGTGCAGCGCAACCTGTATCCCAATGTCGATTTCTACAGTGGCATTATCTACCGGGCAATGGGTATCCCCACCAACATGTTTACAGTCATATTTGCGTTGGGTCGCCTCCCCGGCTGGATCGCTCAATGGAAGGAAATGCGCGAGGATCCCAGTACACGAATTAACCGGCCACGCCAGATTTACACAGGTGCAACTGCTCGTGATTATGTGCCAGTCCAGAAGCGTTAAGCACTGTGGGGGATGCTTGATAAAAGCATCCCCCAGACTCCGTTTTATTGAATGATGACATCACCGAAAGCGACGCGCCCGGCTTCGCAAATCAGTCCTACTCCCCCTGCGGTTAAGGAGTTCGTGTCATCTTCTGCTTCAATGACGACTTCATCGTCCATTCGACCCACCAGATGTGAACCATTTGCTTCCAGACTGAGCAGATAAGTCCGCCCAAATGTCATCGGCACTGAAGTCTCTGTCAGCACAGACTCTTCATCCTGGTATTTGACTATACGAAGCACGCCATCTCGATGGAGAAGCAGCGCGTAGTAACGACGCAAGCCCTGCACACGCACTGCAATACCACCGGTGTTACACAGGTGCGGTGTAAATTCTGCGCTTGCCTGATAATTTTCCCAGGTCGCGCTGCCTTGCATCAACATGCCGCGCCCCTCATTTTGCATGATGCGATAAGTTTCCGATGAGTCAGGGCCCTGCGGTTGCCATGACACCATATCAGCGGCATTAACCCATGCTCGCCGCCACATCGTCCCGCCGCAGGCAGGCCGTTTCAGTGTGACCTGCGGTGTCCCACCCCAGGTAAGATAATCCAGGTAAATTACGCCATCTACCCGGCTCTCGCTCACAATTTCGAGTCCGATCCAGGCAATCGGCGCACCATCCGTACCCTCGATTTGCCAATGAAATTCATGAGACGCGCCGGGTTCTAATGTGACGCCTGGGCCACGCTGAATTTCCAATTCATCATCAGTGCCATAAACCTGAATATACAGGCGGCATGTCGTCGCTTGCTGGTTGGCATCATCGGCTTCGACCCTCGCCCGGACAATCTGCCCTGAATGTAAAGTCGGAGACGCCAACAAACCATAACCGCCAAGCTCAAAGTGGCGCGCGACAGCAAAAGATGGGATAAAAGTTGGAGTCGCCGCCCGCGCCGTGCGCCCAATGGTTACACCGCCATAGTGAAGTGCCAATGATCGCTTTCCAAGATGGCTATGTCCCTCCACATTTTCCAATGTCAATGTCCCGCGTCTTCAGGGCTATCCTCCGCCTGAAAACCCTGTACTGCACCGGGCAGTTCAAAATGGAAACGCGCACCATTTTTAGGTGCCAGCGGCGATTGATTAGCCAGCGTGCGCCCAATATTGACGATATGATAAGTTTCTGTCACAGCATCCGTGATGGCCCTTCCGCCATCAGCAGTGGGCAAATAAAGCCGATCTGCTATTGGACCGCGCCAATCCGGACCATCCTCGATGCCAGCCAGTCCATTTTTGATCCCCATAAAGCAACCGACGTTGCCCGAATTGCAATCTGTATCCCACCCTGAGGTGTTGACAATCATCAGTGATTTTTGGAAATCATCATTGCCATATAGAAGCGCAAAGATAATCAACGCATGGTTAGGGATCATGTGGCAGTTGCCGCCATAACGATCATATCCATAGTGCGCGGCGATCCATTCCCGGGTTTTGCGCCAGTCTGGTTCTTGCTGATGCTGCTCACGAATTTCTTCAATCATGCGGTAAATGATTGAATCCGCTGGAATAAAGCTGACAGCAGTATCAATCAATCGGTTCAGGTCGCGTTCGACAAATGCCTGGGCTTCCATCGCTGCCAACACCTGTGCGCCGTAGACTGCTTCGCCATCGTGGCTCACACTAGCCGCTTGCTGAGCTAGATGCACGGCCAGTTCAGGATCGCCAGGGGCAACCATCGCCCAACCATCAACAAAAATCTGCGCGCCGATTTGTTCCGCAACCACCCGCCCATTCAATGCAATCGACCCACTACGCGGCGCGGGAATCCCGGCTTTCAGGCGCAAATAGGCAGTGTGCTCGGTCGAGTTCCCTAAACCACCCCACCAGAGAACTGTCCGTTCTTCGATGAGGTAATTCAACCATGTCAGACCAATCTCAGCCGCACTGAGATCATGCCGGTTTCCATGATCGGGCAATGCGCGCAGAAATGTAAACGTCCCAGAGATGTCGTCGTCGGTAACAATCAGCGGCACATTACGCCGCTCGTGGACATAATAATAAATTTCACCGAGCTCGCGCATGATGCGCTCATAGCTCCACCCCTCAAAAGGTCGACCTAGATACACACCTATCAGCTTGCCCAACACTCCCGCATAAACTCGCTCAGCATAATCTTCAGGTAGCGCCATGTTTATTTCCTTTATATGAAATATTTACGCTACTATTCTACTGAAGTTGATCGGCAATATGCCATGAATGCTATGTCAGATGCGCGATGAGCTGCTAACAAGATTCTGCCGGAGTCGAAATAATAAAAGCAGGGAACCGAGTCAATAGCAAAAATTCGCCCAGCTAGGGAACTAAATTGTCTGGATACACGAATAGCGTTTGGAAAAAGGGGCTACTGCACTCGACGCTAAGATCCTCGACCATCTCGAGGTCGCCATGACGCTTACACTATCAACCAGCCACGACCCATTTTCTGGGCAACTCGAACAATATTATTTGGGTTTCCAGCCGGCTTATCTAGGCAGAGACGCTGTCCTTATCGCGCAAATCCGTAATCACACGGATGCGATCATTAGGTACGCGCAGTCCATATTCTGATAACCAGAAATTGGATACTTTGTTGGAGGTCGATCCGGTATTGATCGTATCATCAATAAAATAACTGTTGCCACAGAATATATGATTCAGTGCGCAGTCTTTGCCTGTACACTGCCAGTTGGCTTCCAGGCAAAGTGTCTTTGGGTGGATAGTAACCGCGAGCTTTGGTTGCAGCTCCACCTTATATCCCATCATAGGTTCTGTCTCATTCATCATCCAGGGCGGCATCAGAATAGTCAGACGACTTTTGGGTTTTTGCTTGTAAATTCTGACAAAGTGATGATAACCGAGGAACGGTGTATGAGCGATGATTCGTGGTGTCATGTTTCGATCATCATCGTAGCACTGCTGCACCAAGTTCTGAAAAGCCCCCTGCCAATAGTGATTTCCGTACCGGCTTATCTGTGCCAGCTTCGTTCCGGCGACTGTGATTCCTTCAGGCAGCGCTTCAATTTCCGCAGCCAGGAACTGGTGAAGTGCTGCTTCATAGTCATCATTGAGGTAAATCGCTGTGAGATCATGGATAAATTGCCGCTGGCGCTCCCGGTCAAATCCCACTGCTTTGACCATCAGGTAAACGACTTCGTATTGAAAGTGATCCAACAGTGAGAAAAAGTCGGACCGGCCTAACAAACTGCCTGTATGACTG
>JAIOHN010000525.1 GCA_019912985.1 Anaerolineae bacterium
TTTTGTGCCACATTCATGTGCGGAAACAGTGCGAAATCCTGAAACATGAAGCCAAACCCGCGTTCGTGGACCGGCTCGTTCAGAAGGGAGAGGCCATCAATCGCTACATCGCCACTGTCCACTTCCTCTAACCCGGCGATGATCCTCAGCAAGGTGGTTTTGCCACAACCACTTGGCCCCAGCAGGCAAAGTATTTCGCCATCATGCACCTCAAGGTTTATCCCTTTGAGTACAGGATGATCGTTAAACGATTTTTGGACGTCAGAAACCTCAAGCCTCATAACTCCCCTACCCCAATTTCGCGCACACGCTCGATCAACACAAAACTTACGCCACAAACCAGCATCAGAATGACACTCATTGCCAGTGCCTGACCATAATTAACGCCACCGGGTTGACTCAAAAGTCGGTAAATCACCACAGGCATGGTGGGTGTGTCCGGGCGGGCAACAAAGATCGACGCACCAAACTCACCCATGCTAATTGTAAAAGCGAATGTAGCTGCGACGGCTACCCCACGGCTGATAAGTGGCAGGTCGATAGCGATCCACTCCCGCCAGGCAGGCGCACCCAATACCTGCGCAGCCTCTCGTATATTAGGTTTGATGGCATTCAATGCTGGCAAAACACTGCGCACGACGAAGGGCATCGCCACAAGGCTGTGCGCCAGGGGAATTAATATTGGGGAGGTACGCAAATTCAAAGGCGGTTCATCGAGCGCGATGATAAATCCAAAGCCCAGAGTGACAGCGCTCGTTGCCAGTGGCAGCATAAATATAGGATCCAGCCAGCGCGCTAAGCGCGAGCCTCTTCTGGACAATAGATAAGCTGCCATAAGCCCAAGGACAGTGGATAGTACGGTGGTGGTAAGAGCAAAAATCAGTGAGTTACCGATTGCGCGCACGGGCGGTACGAACAGCACCGAAGAGCGGTCATTCATCGATAGACTGCGATAATATTGCAGGCTAAGTTCGCCATCGACGGTCAGCGAACTCAAAATCAGTGCAACCAATGGCGTAAACAGCAGCACCAGCATAATTAGCACATTGATACTCACGATGACTTTTTCACGAAGTTTTCGCGGTGGGCGCGCCAGGATGCTGGCCTGCTGCCAGTCAACCGTCGTGGAACGCTGAAGCCGGGTGTAAAAAAGCAGCAGCACCAGCATGATCAAAATCTGAGCAATGGATAACGCAGCTGCTAATGGCAAATTTCCGAAGTTAGCGGTTTGCCGGTAAATCTCAACCTCAAGGGTTGCGAAGCGCACCCCACCTAGAATCAGAATTACTCCAAAGCTGGTGAACGTAAAAATAAAAACTAGTGCTGCCGCTGCCAGAATGGCAGGGCGCAGCATGGGCAGACGAACGGAATACCACAGCCGCCAGCCAGAAGCACCCAGCACACGTGCTGCTTCCTCAATACGCGGCCCCTGATTAATCCAGTAGCCACTGATAATCCGAAGTGCGACCGCATAGTTGTAAAACACATGCACGATGACGATGATGGCAAATGTCCGCTCTAGCTGAACCGGGGGTGAACTGAATGAAAACAAGCTCATCAGAGTTTGATTGACCAACCCCTGCGGCCCAATCAGCGCGCGAAAGGCCGCCGCCACCACAATCGTCGGTAGGACAAACGCCAATGTTGAGAGCGAAAGCAGCAGCGATTTGCCAGGGAAGCGAAACCGCGCAAATACATAAGCGGCAGGCAGCGCCAGAAGCAATGTGAACACCGTTGAAATAACTGCCTGATAAAACGTGAACCAGATAATTTCGCGATAATAGGACGTGGAGACAATCTCCACAAAGCCGCTGAGATCAAGCTGTCCCCCTGGCAGTAAACTCGTATCGAAAATGGTGCCAAGAGGATAAAAATAGAAGATCAGAAGGAAAAGTACTGGCACGAGCCACAGCCCGTGCCAGATTTGACGTGTATTGAACTTCACCGCAAAACGACTTCTGCCCATGCCTGAATCCACGCCTCACGATTGGCGTCGATTTCTTCAGGATCCAGCGAAACGGAATCCTCAGGAACGGTTACGTACTCCGTAAACACCTCAGGCAGTTCCGCCTCTGGATTGACCGGGTACACAAACATTTGCAGCGGCAAATCCTCCTGGAACGAGACACTCAACATGAAGTCGATAAACATCTGTGCTTCTTCGATTTTATCCGTGCCATTGAGAATGCCAGCGAACTCGATCTGTCGAAAACAGGTCTCGTCAGCTGTAATCGCACCGGTTGGTGCTTTCTCCGGCGGGCTTTCCATAAAGTAGACCTCGACTGGTGGGCTGCTGGCATAACTTACGACCAATGGCCTTGTGCCGGTGCTGCCGGTGTTGCCACTAAATTCCCCGTAGTAAGCGTTATCCCATCCATCAACGACCAACACATCGTTTTCAACCAGGTCAGCCCAGTAATGCAGATAGGTATAATCGCCTTCGGTGCCAAACACACCAATGGTCGTCATCAGGAACGCCAGCCCCGGCGATGAGGTTGCCGGATTTTCCACCACCAGCAAACTGCGATAATCCTCAGTGGTCAGATCACTCAGGCTCTCAGGCAGTGCCAGCTCATTTCCCTCAAAGTAGCTGACATCATAATTCAGACAGACATCGCCGTAATCAATGGGCGTTACGCGATGCATATCATCAAGCACAAATGAATCTGGGATATTTTCAAGTGCAGGTGACTCGTAAGGGACAAAGAGATCGTTTTCCAGCGTACGGCTGAGAAATGTATTGTCGATCCCAAATATGACATCGCCCAACGGGTTATCCTTGCTCAGGATTGACTGGTTAATCATCAATCCGGCGTCACCACTTCGCAGTATTTCTACCTGAATGCCTGTCTCGGCTTCAAACTGATTCAGGACTTCCTCACTGACATTGAAGCTGTCGTGGGTCACCAGAGTCAACACATTATCCTGTGCAGATGCGGTGAAACTCACACAGAGCACCAACAAAACCACAAATACGACTTGCTTTTGCATCAAGAAACCTCCTCTTGTCTCCGATAGCACAGACTTCTCCAATTGGGAGGCCAAATAAAAACACCCCTTGGGTAAGGGGTGTGTGAACTTCAATACAGGCACTCCCTACGCCGGCATGATCCGGATCAGGTTAAGGGTCGGTGCGGCACTACGCACCCTCTCAGCTCGTTTGCACGAACTCCCCTGGTTGGGTCTATGTGACAATGAGCATAACAAACTTCTACTTGCTTGACAAGTCGGAACGGGTATCGGCTATAAAATCCGCCAGATACTGATCAAACCCCTCGCTATTACAGGCATCAATGTAACGCAATATCTCGCCGCCGCTCATTGGGTAATCAGGATAGCAGCTTGTCGGCCAGGCACCCTGGGGAGTATGAACGATGTAATTGGCCCCTGGTGCAGGCAGTAGGGTTCCCGCTGTTGTGGGTTTGACCTGTTCAACCATCCGTTCAACGCTGACAATCACCGTGTCCGCCACGTATACCAACTCAAAGTCAATGCCAATATTGTTATTCAGAAGCACATTTCCATAAGGATCTGCTTCCAAACCATGTAATACAGCGACGTCGCAGTGAATGGCCGGAAACGCCATCAACGCTTCGCCGGTATAAGGATCAACAACAGTACGTACATCAGGGCGCAGCTTCGGCAAATCGGTGCCAACCCAGGCGTGTGATGGCATAAAATTCACACCAGAGGTTTGCGCCCGTATCCCCATCACGATACTGGCCTCAGTTTCTTCCACGACCTGCACCTGTCCGGTCTGAGCATGTGTGGTGAACATTGGAGCCAGGCCAAACGCTTCCAGGCCAAAATAGACGCTGCGGATTTTCTCAACGCACCCTGCACCAACCAGCAGATCTGACTCGTAGCCTGCTGTAAAACACAGCAAGGTCAGTTTTTGAGGGCGTGATTGGCGGCGCAGCAGCGCTCTCACCATTGCAACTGGTCTGCGATACATCGTCATCCCGCCAAGCGCTACAACATGATGATCCTGGATCAGCGCTGCCGCTTCATCCAGAGAAGAAAGCCAAACAGTTTGTTTCATTCCATTCCCCTGTTTTGGAGCAATCAGTATGTATTATTTCACGACACTGGCTAAAATGACCACTGTTTATCTTAAACGCAGGCTTTGGAATGACTGAATTTACGATTGACGAGTTGATGTCGGTATGTATTTCCCGGCAGGTTGTGGATGGAGAAGTTCTGGCACAGGGAATTAACACGCCGCTCGTGATGGCAGGCTATATCCTGGCACAATGCACACACGCGCCCAACGTGCGCTTTGCATCCGCAATTGGACAATCAATCTGTCAGGAGTGGGCACCATTGGGTGTTGGGCGTATTGAAGACTTGTGGCTTGGCAAAGGGCTCATTCACGTCGGTTTTGCAGCGGCCACGGCAGATTTACTCCCGAACTATAATCCGAAAGAATTTTTCCGTCCCGCACAGGTTGATTCTGTGGGCAATTTCAACAACATTGCTTTTGGCCGTGACTACTACCATCCACGTATGCGCCTGCCCGGCTCTGGTGGAATTCCTGATGTCACTACCTACTCGGAGCATATTTATCTGTATGTCCCCAGGCACTCACGGGTAACATTTGTAAAAGAAGTCGATTTTGTCAGTGGACTGGGACACGTTCCGGTCCGCCGCAGGGGGCGTGGCGCGAACTATCTCATTACCGATCTCGGTCAGTTCGATTGGGCGAATGGCGCGATGCGGCTAACAAGTTACCACCCCGGTGTCAGCATCGAGCGAATTCAGCAAAAAACTGGCTTCTCGTTAGAAATAGCACCGGATGTACATGAGACTCCCATCCCAGCAGATGAGGAACTTCGTCTGCTGCGCGAGGAGATTGACCCGCTCAATGTGCGAAAGTTGGAAACGCTGGGTGGCGCTGCTCGCAAAGACCTGCTGCGGCAAATTCTGAAAGCTGAAGATGCGTTTTAAGAAGTGACTGGAGCCCACGCTTGAATAGTCTTAAAGCGGTCGCTAGGAAGTCCCATAAACCCTAGTTGAATGCCCTCAAAGGCAGAAGAAGTAACATAGGTATACAGCGGATAATACAGCGGGATAGCGATAGCACGTTCGATAAAATCACGCTGAAAATCCGCATAATGAATTGCGCGGTTGATGCCGCTTGCGTCGCGCCGGGCGAGCTCCAGAATTTCGCTGACACGCCGGTCATCGACACCACCATAATTCTTTCCATCGGGATACTGTCCCTGATGCCAGAACGCATAAATATCCGGGTCAGCACTTTCGCCCAAAGAAAGTTCCACTAAAGCAGCATCAAAATCACCAGATTGCAATCTTTGCTGGTACACATCATTAGAGACTGCATCCACCCCTACCCCAAGATTGAGCTGCGACCACTGTGATGCCACCTCGCCCACCGCACTCATAAGCGCAGGATCGTCGGGCGTGAGAATATTAAAGTTAAACAGTTCTGCACCCTCTTCTGTGGGTGCTACAGGCTCTTCTGTCGCATCTTCTGCTGGTTCAGGTCGCCGCCAGTTCGCGGTTTCGAGCAAGAAGCGTGCCGTTGCCAGGTCATATGGCGACCAGGGCAAATCTGATACATAGGCCCAGGAGGTTGGCACTAATGGGCTGTCGGCACGGACAGCCGTGTTGCGCAGTGAGCGTTTGATGATTGGATCTCGTTCCAGCCCGGTTTCGAGACTCAAACGTACACGCTGTTCACGGAAGAAAGCGGTATTCTCGTTCTGCCAGTTAAAAATGATTGTGCCTAATACCGGCTGAATCGCGGTATGAACTTCACTCTGATTCGCTGGCAGCGCGCTCATCAGGGCCTCACGCTCACTTCGATCACGTGCCGCTAATCCATCTATTTCGTGATTTTGCAATCCGGCCAGTGCCTCAGAAAAAGAGCTGTAAAGCATGAATCGCATCCGGTCAACCGCATAGCCTTCACTACCATCGGATCTCTGTCGATAGACAGACGAAACCTGCAAATCAACACTCTCAATATCGCTATTGTTGCGTGAGCGCAGCGCTTCCAGTTGATATGGTCCTGTCCCAATCGGCGACAAATTAAATGGATGGGTAGCGATCTGCGCCGCATCTGTGCCCTGCAAAGCATGATATGGCAGGATGCCAATTCGCAGCTTTTCCAGAAAGCTGCCTAGAGGTTGTGTCAGCCGAAAACGAACCAGATAGGTATCAAGGCGTTCGGTTTCAACGGTGCGCCAGAAGGTAGCGAGTTCGTTAGAGCCGGTAAATTCCGGTGAACGCAGGAGGGACATCGTATACACTACGTCATCGGCACTAAATGGTATGCCGTCCTGCCAGAGAACATCCTGCCGCAAACGCACCACATATTCCAGCCCATCAGATGAAATCACCCAACTCTCAGCCAGCTTGGGCTGCGGTTCACCATAGGCATTGATTTGCGTCAAGCCTTCAAAGATCAGCGAGGTGATATCTTCATCAACCGGGTTCAGGTCAGCAAACAGCGGATTCAGACGCTGTACTGTCCCAACCAGGCCTTCCCGAAAGGTTACTGCTGTTGTAGGGAGCTGCCGTTCTTCAGAAACAGGCTGGTCGGGGGCAACGGTAGCCATCGGTTCAGGAGTAGCGGTGGCCGCTTCAACCTGCGGTGTTGCCGTATTTTCTACAGGAGATGTCTGGCTAGAGGAACGTAGAATTAAGCTGAACGCAAAAAGCACGCAAGCTAACACTAAAGCCGCGATTTGCCAGCGTAAACCTCGAAGCATATCGAAAGTGGGCCGTTACTTTTAGACAGAAAAGTGGTTATCAATCAACCAAACGCGATAACGGCCAGAAGAGAGATACCGAGAAACAACCCTGCCATCACAATCGTGATTTGGAACAGTGTTTTTTCCAGGCCGCGCCGGGTCCGCGCGATGCCACCACCAGCCTCACCGCCGAACAAGCTGCCCAGTCCGCCGCCTTTTACTTGCAGCAGGATCAAAACCACCAGTAGTACAGAAACAAGAATTGACGCAATTTGCAGAGCCGCTTCCATTCCAAAACTCCTCGTTTTTCACAATGGTCGCAGTATAGCACGGGGTCAGGGCATTGAGAAGAGTTCACTCGCTCATGAACTTATGCTATACTGGCGGCGCGAATTCAGGGGTGAAATCACTATGGCAACCCCCAAAGTGTACATCTCCATTTTGAATTGGAATGGTTACGAGAAGACGATTCAGTGCCTCCATGCACTTGAAACTCTGGATTATCCCAATTATGAGATCATTGTGGTTGATAATGCCTCAAGCGACGGATCTGCAGAGCGCATTCAGGCAGCCTACCCGCAGCTTACGCTCTTATGTGCAGACACTAATCTCGGTTACGCTGGCGGGAATGAGCTGGCACTACAATTGACTTTGGCACGGGACGATGGCGACCTGTTCTGGATTCTCAACAACGACTGTTTCGTCCATCCGGAGAGCCTGAGCCATCTGGTGGAAGCCTATCACGAGCATGGCATGGCATTGTACGGCGGCGTACCCCTTACTGGCGACAGCTTGAACGGTCCATGGCACGTGCAAATGCGCCTGTGGGATTTAACAGGCGCTTATCCGAAAAGCAAAAAACTTGACCGTGTGCCCTATGAAGCGCAGTTCAGTCCACCACAGACCTTTCAGGCAGGAAGCTTGAGCGGCAGCACACTGTTAATCCCTTTAGCACTTGTGCGCGAATACGGTTATATGGACATGAACTACTTTATGTACTCTGAAGATGCGGATTATTGTCTCCGGCTGCTTTTTGAGCATCAGATTCCGAGTTACCTGGTGCCGAAGTCTGTCATATTTCACGCCAAAGGCGGTTCAACCAAGGAATCCGATAACTTACAGGCAATTATCACCTACTATCAGGTGCGCAATCGAATCGTGCTGGCGAGACGCTACCTACCCGCTTCCATCTCCCGAAATCTCTTATTACGTGAAATCCTGAATGGTGGTGCCTGGGCCTTGCAAACAGTAACCAAAGGCAGTGTGGCGCTCAACAAAAGCCGTTACACTTTTCAGGGAATTGCGGATGCCCTATCCAATCGCATGGGTAAGACACTGGCCCCGGAAAAATGGATTCACTAGGCATGGCAGAGGCTGTAATGCTGAAACCCAATTTCTTCATTGTTGGCGCGCCGAAGTGTGGTACCAGCGCGATGTACGATTACCTGAAGCCCCATCCTGAAATCTTCATGCCTGCTTATAAAGAGCCACATTTTTTTGCGCGAGATTTTCAAGGCTCACGTTTTGAGCGCTTTCGCAAAGAAGAGGATTACCTGGCGCTTTTTGCCCAGGCCACCACTGAGAAACGCGTGGGCGAAGCCTCCGTGTGGTACCTCTATTCGCACTGTGCCGCGCAAGAGATTAAAGACTACGCGCCGGACGCTCAAATCATTATCATGCTGCGTTCTCCCGTTGACATGATCTACTCCCTGTATCACCAATTGTTGTATACCCTGTGCGAGGACATTCCAGTTTTTGAGGAAGCATTGGCAGCGGAGCCAGACCGCAAACAAGGTCGTAGAATGCCACCCGGACTTCATATCATGCCGGAGAGTTTGTATTATCATGACACCGCTGGTTTCACTGAGCAGGTCAAGCGTTACTTTGATGTATTTGGTCGTGACCGAGTGCATGTGATCATTTACGATGATTTCAAGGCTGACACCCCCAAGGTGTACCGGGAGACATTGGAATTCCTGGGCGTAAATCCTGACTTTGTGCCAGACATTGAAATAGTCAATCCCAACAAGTATTCGCGTAACCCGGGTTTGCAGCGTTTCTTGATGGAACCACCATCATGGCTTATGGCAGTGGGCAAAAAGGTGCTCCCTGTAGCACGGCCAATCTACTGGAAGTTGCGTAAGATAAATACAAATTATCAACCACGCCCATCACTTGATCCGGCAGTGAAAGCGCAGCTTCAGCGCGAATTTCTCCCTGAAGTTGAGCAACTCAGCAAGTTGTTGGGTCGCGACCTTACCTACTAGTGCAAATCTTAATGCACATTCTGCTTATTCC
>JAIOHN010000526.1 GCA_019912985.1 Anaerolineae bacterium
TACCAGGTCCATACGCACCTTGATTGGCAGGATGTCAGTGATTGGCTGAATTCCGACCAGGGGATTTTGCGATTGGCATGGAGCGGCAAGCAGTTGATTGGTGTACTGGGTGTCTCTACGCCGCTTTATCGCACCGCCTGGATTCGACTAGCAGCACTGCATGACCGAACGCCAGGCCAGATGATTCTGGATGCCCTATGGCGTGACATTCAGAACGACCTGAAATCGCTGGATATAGAAACGATTTCCGTGCTGGCGACACGCACCTGGATCGAACGCTATATCGACGCGCTAGGGTTCCAGTATGACGAAGAAATCATCACCCTGCGCCGTGACGGTGATGCGCTGCCTGCTTTACGGTCAAGTGATGTTCAAATCCGCGTTTACGCCCCTGCTGACCTTCAGGCGGTCACTGCAGTTGATCATCTTGCGTTCTCACCACCCTGGCAGCTGAGCAGTGAGGAACTGCGACTTGCCGCAGGCATTGCATCCAGCTACACGGTGGCAATAGCCAATGCACAAATCATCGGCTATCAGGTATGCACACTTTACCGCGATGGCGCACATCTGGCCCGGCTGGCAGTTCACCCAGGTTACCAGGGTCGCGGAATCGGCAGTGTGCTGCTCAATGATGTGCTACGCCGCTTTTTCAAACGCCGGGTCTATACAATGACTGTCAACACGCAGGTCAGCAACCACCGCTCACAGCATCTTTATCAACACTATGGCTTTGAGCGAAACGGATATGACCTACCCGTGTGGTCAATCCGCCTCTGAAGGCGCTGTCACCCGCTCAAACGCATTCCGATAAGCGACAGCCAGATCAGTCGTCACCGACGGACTGAGGATCAACATGGCGTTTCCGGCGGTATAGACATAAGTATAATTGCGACGTGTTGTTGAGTTGTTCCGCTGTTGATCAACATACGTCTGCCAGGCAGCCATGTTTTCCGCACTGTTGAATGTCAGCAATTGCCCGCCAGAAGGGGCGACCTGCCCAATCTCAAAAAGATAGCGCGAATTATAAGTCGCTGGCACACCCGCTGGTACGATCATGTCCTGATGCTCGTTCTGAATATCAAGACCTGTAGTTTTCATCGATTCCAACAAAGACTCGGCACGAAAGCGGTCAAATCGAGCAGTTTGAACAGATTCACTCTCACAGGCTGTGATCAGAGTTAGGATTGCCAGCAAGACGCAGACAAGGTATTGTTTCGGCATGATGTTCGCTCCTTACCTATAGGATTATGATATGTCAATTGTTTACAGAGAAGAAGATGGGGATCTTAATGTCCTTGCCGGTAAGACAGTTGGGGTCATCGGGTACGGCAATTTGGGCCGCGCGATGGCGCTCAACCTACGCGACAGCGGCATTGCGGTGTGTGTGGGCGAACGTGATCAAGCCCGCCAGGAATCCGCGGCGGATGAAGGTTTTACCCTGATGCAGGTGCCTAACCTGGTCCAGCAAACAGACATTATCATGCTTCTGGTGCCGGATGAAGCCATGCCACAGATTTACCTGGAGCAAGTCTCGCCTTACCTCTCACGTGGGGACATGCTGGTCTTTGCCAGCGCCTATAATGTGGCCTTTGGGTACATTGAAGCCCCGCCATTTATTGATGTGGGGCTTATTGCGCCACGAACGCTGGCAGTCGCCGTGCGCGAACGATTCGAGCAGGATGAAGGCTTCTACAGTTTCTTGTCGGTCGGGCAAGACAGCACCGGCAACGCCTGGGAGACGGTGCTGGCACTGGCAAAGGCAGTCGGTACTCTGCGTAAAGGTGGGATCGAGATCGCCTTTGAACGAGAGACGGAGCTTGATCTGTTTGTGCAGCAAGCCGTGATGCCCGCACTGCATCATATTATGGTCACCGCAGCGCAGTTGTTGATCGAAGAAGGATACGCGCCCGAAGCCATCTTCACCGATCTCTATCTTTCCGGCGAACTCCAAGATTATCTCAAGCAAGCGTCGCAAACTGGCCTCGTTCCAGCCTTAAGGTCGGCTCCCATTACCAATCAGTATGGCACCTTCACCCGCATGGAGCGTTTCGACGATATGAAGCTGCAACGTCTAATGGAAGTGACCCTGAAGGAGATTCGCGAAGGCACGTTTGCTCAGGAGTGGACCAAAGAGCGCAATGACGGCTATCATCGCCTGCGTAAACTGATGAACAGTTATCAGAATATGGAAATCTGGGAATGGGAGCAGCAGGCATTGGATATGCTGCACCCATTCCGCGAAGATAACGGCTTCGAGTAATTATGGGCGGCTGTTGAGTTCTGTAACGGACAAAGTGCCGACTATAAACTCACCGCTGTTATAGCTGCCCACCCATATATCATACTGTCCCGCAGCAGGACTATCGAAAACAATCATTGGGTTGCGTGTCGTATCGTCAAAGTCGTCGTTGCACACCCAACCACCATCCGGTCGGTTGATAATCAGCGTGGTATCCTGATTGAGATCATCCGCTTGAAAATAGATACGGAACTGGTTGCTGCTGCCATTCCAGCTCAAACGAACATCCGGCGCAACCGCTGCATAACCAGCGCAGTTGTTACCCAGGTAAGTCACATCCACACCGCCGCCGCTGGTCAGACGCGTACTGTGGGGATCTGGCCGGAAGCCAGCAGTGAGCGAAATCAGCTCATAAGATGGTTCAAGTGTGTAATCAAGCGCTGTCGTCTGCTGAGATTTGCCATCGCTAGGCTGTGAGCCAGAATATTCGAGCTGGAAAGGCAGCGTCCCGCTGGCCGCTGCAAAGTCCTGCCCATCCAGAC
>JAIOHN010000527.1 GCA_019912985.1 Anaerolineae bacterium
ATTTGATTGTATCCACCAATTCTAACACCAGTTCCTGTAATTTCGGATTCAGGTCATCGCCCTTCGCCTCTACCAGGGTACGATTCGCACGTTTCCAGGGCATGATTTGATCGCGCAGGGCGACAATCACATCATTCCCCCGGTCAAGCGTCACCGTGATCGTGCTGCTCTGTTTATCCGCGACAATCGCATCCACCCCGGTATCCTGCGTTGATTGCTCCAGCAGTTCATTCAGGATGGTTTGCATATCCCCCATGGCGCGCAAAAATGGCATCAGGACATCCGCCAGTTCGCGATAGGTCAGGCGTGTTCGCGCCAGGCTGACGGTTGCCTGATGGACATTCAACAGCATAAATGACTTCACCGCATCAACCGGGCGGTTGAAATACACATGAATGCTCATCTGCCCCAACCGGACTTCGTCACCACTGCGCAGGAAATGCGGCACCAGCGGTTCCAAATGAATCCCGTTAAGCCAGGTGCCATTCTTGCTGTTGGTATCCAGCAGTTTAAACCCGTCATCCCCGCGCTCAATCACCGCGTGCCGTCGTGAGACACCCAGCTGCGCACCACCGAACTCTTCCAGATCGACGGTCGGCATATCATCGGATGGTTCATAACGTCCGATCACCACGGACCTACCGGGGCTGTTGACCACCAGTGGGTTTTGTTGGTGGGCCATAAAAAAAATCAGGGCATCTTTATGATCCCTGCTCAATTGCTCAATCTGCTCCAGGCGGGACTGCCCGGCAACAGCATCTCCAATCTGAACCGTCTTCGTGCGTTCAACGGCAAATGTCGAGCCACAATAAGCGCAAACCAGCGCATTCGATGCGTTGACTTTTTGACACTTAGGACAGGTTTTTGTTTTCACTAAAAATATCCCCAAATTACGGGCTTGAGTAATACTAAAATTACTCTATTTTGGATTAAATATACCACAACCCCCCAAAAGTCAGGGTTCTGGTTTGATTCGCGTAATTTCCGTAATTTTCTGCCTGTATCAGAACCTTATCAGAACGCCCTACCAACTTGACGAACGGTCCCCTCTCATCTACAATGCAAACGCTAATCACGTGAGAAGAAACCAAGCAGATGTTCGAAAGTCTTAGCAACCGATTACAGGACGTTTTTGACCGTCTCGGCAGTTCTGGAAGGCTGACCGAGAAAGATGTCGATGTCGTGATGCGCGAAGTCCGCATGGCACTGCTGGAAGCCGACGTAGCGCTGCCGGTTGTCAAGGACTTTGTCAAACGTGTTAAAGAACGGGCGATTGGCGCAGAAGTGACTAAGTCACTCAAGCCCGGTCAGATGGTGGTCAAGATCGTTCACGAAGAACTGATCGAGACCCTGGGTGAGCCTGGTCGTCTCAGTTTTTCTGGCAGCACCAAACCGCATGTCATCATGCTGGTAGGCTTGCAGGGGTCTGGTAAAACCACGACCGCGGCCAAACTTGCCACGTATCTACGGCGTGATGGTCGCCAGCCGTTCATGATTGCTGCCGACACCTACCGCCCCGCTGCGGTTGATCAGCTCGTGACACTCGCCAAGCAAATCAACGTGCCTTACTATGAGGAAGGTACACAGGCCCGCCCGGTCGATATTGTCGCCCGTGGCCTGAAAGCCGCGCAGGAAGCGAATGCCGGAGTCGCAATTATTGACACCGCTGGCCGCCTCCAGATCGACGACACGTTGATGACCGAGCTGGAACAGATCAAGCAGCGCACCAAACCGGCAGAAGTTCTGCTGGTAGCTGACTCGATGACCGGTCAGGAAGCTGTGAATATTGCTCAAGGCTTTAATGAGCGCGTGGGTATTACCGGCATGATTCTGACCAAAATCGACGGTGATGCGCGCGGTGGCGCGGCCATTTCGATGCGTGCGGTGACTGGCGTCCCGATCAAATTCCTGGGTACCAGTGAGAAGATCGACGGCTTCGAAGACTTCCACCCGGACCGGTTAGCATCGCGTATTCTCGGTATGGGGGATGTGCTTACCCTCATCGAGCGTGCCGAAGAGAGCTTCGATGAACGCGAAGCCCTGAAACTACAAGAAAAACTGATGAAGAATCAGTTTACCCTGCAAGACTTCCTGGAGCAGTTGCGCAAAGTCCGTACCATGGGACCACTCGGCCAGTTAATGGGCATGATCCCCGGTATGAGCCGCCTTCAGGATCAAATCGATCAGGATGAGATGGAGAAAAGCCTCAAGAAAGTGGAGGCCATCATCTGTTCGATGACCGCAGCAGAGCGTAATAATCCCAAGGTGCTCAACGCCAGCCGTAAAAAGCGAATTGCGGCAGGCAGCGGTGTGGAAGTGCGCGATGTCAATCAAGTGATTAAGCAGTTCCGTGACATGCAAAAATTGATGAGCCAGATGCGTAAAGGACGCTTTCCGGGTATCCCCGGTATGTCTGGCTTCCCGCGCTAGGGGCTTTTCCCTTCCGCAACTGTCACGTTTTTATCGACAGTGGCTCCCCGTCCCAGAGGGATGCATGGGAGCGCAAATAATCAAGGAGTTCGTTACAAATGGTTCGTATTCGTTTACGTCGTGTCGGCTTGAAAAAGCAGCCAAGCTATCGCATTGTGGTGACTGACCAGCGCAACCCGCGTGATGGTCGCTTCATTGAGATCATCGGCCACCACAACCCACGTACACAGCCATCCACCGATGTGGTTGATGAAGCACGTGCACTGTACTGGTTGAGCATGGGCGCACAGCCGACCGATTCAATGAAACGCATTCTGGTTCGCACAGGCACCTGGGATCGCTTCCAGCGTCTGCGTCAGGGCGAGGACATGGAAAAGTTGGTTGCGGAAGCAGAAGCCAATCCGCAGGATGTCAGCCCCAAGACCCGTTACCCATCACCGGCTGCCGGACAGTCCAAGAAGAAAGCCAAAGAAGCTGAACTGGCCGCTGCCGCTGCAACCGCCGAAGACGAGGAATAATCCTCTTTCCAAAAGGTGTTAAGCCGTTATGGAAGATCTGGTGACTTATATCGCCACAAGTCTGGTGAATGATCCTTCTCAGGTGAAAGTGCGCCGCCGTGTAACCAACTCGGCCATCATCCTTGAGTTGAAAGTCGCGCCTGAAGACATCGGGCGGGTTATCGGCAAAGATGGTCGTGTTGCCAATTCCATCCGCGCTTTACTGCGCGTGGCGGAAACTGGGCAGAAACGCGGCAAACGCATTATCCTGGAAATCAGCTAAATGACCGATCACAGTGCTGGCCCGGAGGATACTCCCTCTGGGCCGTTCTATCTCCTCCTCGGCGAAATTCTGCGCCCGCACGGTATACGTGGCGAGCTGCGAGTCCGCATCCTGACGGATTACCCTGAACGTATGCTGGAGTTTGACTCAGTCCATATCGGTACTGACCCAGAATCACCCGAAGCCGCAATCTACCAGATCGAAAAACTACGTCTTAGCAAAGGCTACGGTCTGCTCAAACTTGAAGGGATTGACGATCGCAATCAGGCTGAGCTGCTGCGTGATCTATATGTCATGATTGATGTAGATGAGGCAATCCCGTTGGAGGAAGGCGAATTTTACCTCTACCAGGTGATTGGCCTGACTGTGCAAACTGAACAGGGACAAGCGCTTGGTACGATCCGTGAAGTTCTGGAAACAGGGGCAAATGATGTCTATATCATTGACAGCCCAGAGTACAAAGAAATCCTCCTGCCTGTGACCCCGGAAACCGTTCTCAATACCGATATTCAATCGGGCCTGGTCACCGTTCGCCTGCCCGAAGGCTTACTCCCCTGAGGCTGCGTTTTAAGAATTGTGCTTGACAAGCGGATAATTCGCTTGCTATCCTGTTTTCGACGCATAATCACAATCAGGTCCCCGTGAGCGATACAAAATATTGGCTTGGCTTTAGTTTAGTGCCCGAAATCGGCCCCAGACGATTGGCGCACCTGCTGAACGAATTCGGTGATCTGAAAGAAGCCTGGGATGCCACCGAGCGGCAGTTGCAGCAGTCCGGTTTGGAAAAACAACCACTGCAAAACTTGCTCAAGACACGGGCACAGCTTGACCTGGATGAAGAACTGGAGCGGGTGCATCAGATCGGTGCCTGGGTGCTCACCGCACAGGACAGTCGTTATCCTGATCTACTGAAGAACCTGTCCGATGCGCCGTTAGTGCTCTATGTTCTGGGGACCATCACTGCTGAAGATAACCTGGCGCTGGGTATCGTCGGCACCCGCAAGGCAACGCAGTATGGACGTGATGCGGCATATGGACTGGCGAAAGCACTGGCCGCCAATGGGATTACCGTCGTCAGTGGGCTGGCTCAAGGCATTGACACTGCTGCCCACCGGGGTGCCCTGGATGGTCAGGGTCGAACCATCGCTGTGATGGGTTGTGGTATCAACCAGATTTACCCGCGCGAGAATTATGATCTGGCCCGCGAAATCAGTTATCAGGGCGCGATTATCAGCGAATTCCCGCTCAATGTAAGGCCAGAAGCACGTAATTTCCCGCGACGTAATCGCGTCATTAGTGGGTTAGCCCTGGGAATCCTGGTGGCAGAAGCACCCGAAGCCAGCGGTGCGTTGATCACAGCGGGGATCGCTGCTGAGCAGGGTCGAGAAGTCTTCGCTGTGCCGGGGAACATCTTTAGCCCCAACAGTCGGGGAACCAACCGCTTGATCCAGGATGGGGCAAAACTGGTGATGAGTGTCGAGGATATTTTGGAAGAACTCAACATCGCCCAGGTTGCGATGCAAACGAAAGCAGTCACCAATCATATTGCACCCACCAACGACCTTGAAAGACAGGTGGTGAGCAACTTGAGTGCCGATCCTATCCATGTTGATGATCTGGCCCGACTCTGCGGTCTACCGATTGCTCGGATCACCGCAACATTGACAATACTTGAACTAAAAGGACTTGCACAAAAAGCGGGTCCTATGCGATATTGCTTGATACATACGTCTTGATTCCCGGAGAAAAGGTCGAATGGAACACTTTTATGCCATGATTATGGCCGGGGGCGGTGGCACACGGTTGTGGCCGATGAGCCGTCAGGATACCCCGAAGCAGCTTCTGCCACTGGTCGAAGACGACTCGATGTTTAAGGTCAGTGTAAATCGTTTGATGCCGCTGTTCCCACCCGAGCGAATTTATGTGGTGACCAGCCGCAAATATCTCGATATGCTGATGAAGGATGCACCGGATATTCCTGAAGGCAACTTTATCATTGAGCCTTACGCCAAGGATAATGGCCCGGCAGCCGGCCTCGGCATTTCGGTCATCCAAAAGCGCGACCCCGAAGCGACAGTTGCCTATTTGACATCCGACCATTTCATTCGTGATGTGGAACAGTTCTGCAACGCGTTGACTGCTGCTTATGATCTGGCGCAAAAGGGCCACATTGTGACCCTGGGGATCGCCCCTGCTTTCCCGGCAACCGGCTTCGGTTATATTCGCCAGGGTGAGGAGATCGGCAAGTTTCGTGATTTTACCGCTTACAAATCCGAAGGCTTTACCGAAAAGCCTAACGCGGTTACTGCCACGGCTTTCCTGGCATCGGGTGACTACAGCTGGAACTCCGGCATGTTCATCTGGCGGGCGGATCACGCAATGTGTGAATTCGAGCGGCAGCAGCCTGAGATGTATCAGCATCTGCGGGAAATTTATGAGGCTGTAGATACACCGGAGTACGAAGCCCGGTTGGAAACCGCCTGGGATGCCATGACGAAAATCTCAATTGATTTTGCGGTAATGGAAGGCGCAGAAAATATCGCTGTCATCCCCGTCGACATCGGCTGGAACGACATTGGCAGTTGGTCCGCCCTGTACGATGTGCTCAAGCTGGACAAATTCGGCAATCATTTCAAAAATCGCACCATAGAGAAAGTCAGTCTGGATACAAAGAATACGCTCGTTTAC
>JAIOHN010000528.1 GCA_019912985.1 Anaerolineae bacterium
GAGGACCCCATCACCCGGGAAGATTTTACATCGGTTTATTTGCGCGATAGCAGCATCGTCACCAGTGGCACCGATTACCGCCGCTGGCAGGATGCCAACGGGCTTCAACATCACCACATTATCGACCCGCGTACCGGGCAGTCGGCAGCATCCGATGCACTCGCTGTCACGATCATGCATCCCAACGCTACCCTTGCCGAAGCTTACGCCAAAGCGGTGCTGCTGCGTGGCGCGGATGATGGGCTGCACTGGCTCAATCAGCAGTGGCATGCCGCCGGGCTTGTCTTTCGCCACGATGGTTCCGTGCTCGCCACCTCAGTCTTCACACGCTAAAAGGATAAAACTCATGAAACGCGTATTTTTCCTGGCTCTATTGCTTGTACCGTTGGCTGCCGTACTACCGGCACTTTCTCAGCAGCCGAATCCCGATCTCATCACCCTTAATGATGCCACGCCCGCGATTGATATGGTGATTACGCTGCCGCAGGACAGCACTGGCACGATCTCGCTGAACCTCGCGCAGGCAGCAGTCACGCTCACCGATGCCAACGATGCGGTGGTCTTCCACGCAGCCGACCCGCGTCTGCACGGGCTGGCGTTCAATATCACGCCCAACAGCGGCACACACACGCTGACAGTTGAGCGTCTCCCCGGCATGGCTGAGGCTTATGTCAAGGTGAACTCTCTACCGACGATGACCCTCACGGGGACTGTTGAACCGGTCACCGGCAGCACGCTGACACTCAATCAGGAGACAGCTTTGACATTGAACACGGCCCATCCCGATGGCAGTGTCGCAGTGAATATCCCCACGGCGACGACGGGTGTGATCTCGGCGACTTTTACAGGTATTTCTGCCAACAGCCAACTTGTAGACCGCAGCGGCACGATGCTGGCGGAATCTATCGGCGGCCATATCGATGGCCTGAGCTATGTATTGGATGCAGGCAGCTATGGTTTTGGCATACTCGGCAGCAACCTGACAGACAGCGTGATTGCGGATGTGCGGGCTGTCCCGGCAGATGAAAGCGGTTTTACGGTGATCGACGCCCCGGCGACCAACAACGCGGTTCGCAATATCGTTGTGGACTGCACAGCGACCATTATCCCGAGTACGGAAATCCTGCGCAGCGGCCCGGGGACTGGCTACACGCTGGTGGATTATGTCTACCGAGGTGAAACCTTCCTGGTGGGTGGTCAGAATGTCGATAACAGCTGGATCGTCGTCGGGACAAATCGCGGCGCGGCATGGATGCCACGAGACGCGGCCCAGATGCAGGGATCATGTGATGCACTGAAGGTCTTCGACATCCCAACGAGTGACGCCGCGCCTGTGCAAATCATCACTTCGCCCAATACCAATCGCAGTGATGAGGCGAATGAGCATGAAGCCTTTGAACATGAAGGTCACGAGGAACACGAGGATAACGACGATTAGATTCGCCCGCATTTTATCTATTCGCCCGCTCCCTTGAGCGGGCACCTACCTGCATTGAGGACAAAACATGATTGCAAACAATGAAACACAATCCGCACCTCGCCTCACCGCACGTCGCATTGTGATCTATGGTGCTGGGCTTCTGATTGGTGTCGTGGTATTGATGCAGTTCGTACGTTTCATCATCCCGGAATTCAGGATCGATAATCCCGAGGTTACGAACACCATTAACTGGGACTCACCAGAAACCGAACGATTGTGGAACACAGCCTGTGCCGACTGTCACTCCAACCAGACGGTTTATCCCTGGTATTCCTATATCGCCCCGGTGGGCTGGTTGGTCGCTCATGATGTGCAGGAAGGACGCGACGCGCTCAATGTTTCGACCAATCATCGCGTCAATTCACACGAAATGGTTGAAAAAATCCAAGAAGGCGAGATGCCGCTGCCGATCTACACCACTATGCATCCAGATGCCAAGTTGAGTAATGCTGAAAAGCAAACTTTGATGGATGGCCTGCGGGCGACCTTTGCCAGAACGAGCGGCACATCCACAAGAGATGACGATGACGACTAGACTGGAGCATAACCTGATGACCCGATCCGCCAGATGGAAAGACATTATTGTGATGATCGCCAGCCTGCTTGTCATTGGCGTGTCAGTGTGGTGGCTGGTAAGCAAGGGTGTGTTCAGCTTTGCGCTGGATCAAGACCAGAAGCTGTCATGGCATCTGGTGCGGTCATCAGGCATAGTGGCCTATGTGCTGCTGCTGGCATCCACGGTGTGGGGTTTATTCATCAGCAGCCAGTTCATCAGCGATTGGTCCCCCGGGCCGGTTTCGCTGACGCTGCACAGTACCATCTCCTGGCTAGCCCTGCTGCTCGGCCTGATTCACGCGCTGCTGCTGCTGTTTGATGACTACTTCACTTACACCCTGACCAGCATTTTTGTACCGTTTACCGGCCCCTACCGCCCGGAGGTGGTGGGGCTGGGTACTCTGGCATTCTGGATCATCGTCGTGGTTACCCTGAGTTTTCCGTTGAAGAAGCGGATCGGCCATAAAACCTGGAAGCGGCTGCACTACACCAGTTACCTGGCCTTCGCGATGGTTTCGCTGCATGGGATATTTGCCGGGACGGATGGCACGTTACTCGGTTTCCAGTTACTGGTCGCGTTTGGTCTGATCGTGGTCATTGTGCTGCTTGGCTTGCGTACACGAAAAGATCAAGCGAAACCAGTTCGCAGGCCGGGGCGTTCGGATGCATAGTGGCCCGGGTCCTATAGGTTGCGCACCGTACGGACACGGCATGCCGTGTCCGTACGCAATCCATTCATGACTTTGTGAATCAGTCGAGTACGATTCCCTCAGGGAGTGACCATCTCCGCAACGACCGGGATGCGCAGGGTAAAGATTGCACCCTGGCCGAGACCAGCACTCTGCGCGTTCACGCTGCCGCCGTACTGGTCGAGGATTGATTGCACGATGGATAACCCCAGGCCGTTGCCTTCAAATTGGACACGGGCTTCGTCCGCGCGGTAAAAGCGCGTAAACAACTGCTCGGCCTGGGTTGGATGAAAGCCCACACCGGAGTCCCCTACCTGCATGAGAAGCTCGCCGGGTTTTTGCTCCACGATAAAATAGATTTTCCCCTGTGGCGTATATTTGATGGCGTTCCCCAACAGGTTATCCAGGACCAGGCGCAGATCATTTGGCGCGAGCGGCAGTTCGGGCAGGTCCGCTGGTATCTCGGCTTCAAAGTCCAGCCCGGCATCTCGCGCCTCAATCCGCCAGTGACGGGCGATATCATGCAGGGCCGATGTGGTATCCGTAACCGTGCTGTTTTGCCGGTGCCGTCCCTCGTCAATCCGCGCCAGCACCAGCAGTGATGATACCAGTCCCGCCATGTGATCAATCTCCTCACGCAGCTCCGCCAGATAGGCGGCACGTTCGGCAGCAGGCAGGGTTTCATCTTGCAGGGCTTCTACGCGCAGCTTGAGTGTCATCAGGGGGGTGCGCAGCTCGTGCGCGGCGTTGCTGACAAAGCTGCGCTGGGTTTTCAGCAAGTGCTCGATTTGTTCAGCCATGTAATTGAAGGTGCGGGCAAGCTGCCCCACTTCATCCTGTGCGTCACTTTCAATGCGCGTATCAAGCTCACCTTTCGCCATCTTCAGCGCGGAGTTGCGAAGCTGCTGCACCGGGCGCGAAATGGTGCTGGAGAGCCATAATCCGGCAATGATGACCAGGATAATCACGGGCAGCGTTGTGCTGCCCAATTCCAGCCACTGCTGGTAGATTTCGGTATAAGCAGGCTGCATCGGGCGCGATAACACCAGATAGCCGCGTGTTTCACGCTCGTACATCACCGGGACCGCCACAAATAGATATTCTTCACCGTCATAACCCGCACGAATATCCGCGCCAATCTGCCCGCCCGCCGCCGCCGCGAGTTCAGGGGTTGGCGGTACGCGATCAATCGACTCATATCCGCTGCCTGCGGTGTATCCAACCACGCGATAATTGTGATCAATAATCAGATAGTTGTGGTTGGTGTCCTGCTGCAAGTTGCCCAGCAGTCGTTGGAGGGATTCAGTGCCTTCGCCATCCAGGTAATGCTCCAGCGATTCGGAAAGCGTGGAGGCGAGCATCAACCCGTCCGTTTCCAGGTGGTGCTGGTAGAACTCGAGCGTCGCCAGTTGAAGCTGGCGACCGGCGATGATCAACTGCAAAACGCCCCCGGTCAGGACGATGGCGAGGAAGGTAATCAGAATGCGCTGGCGGATAGTCCACCGCTTAAACATGATGCATTATCCCTGTTCTGGATTTACGAAACGATAACCGACCCCACGCACGGTCTGTAAGTACAGCGGATGAGTTGGGTCATCTTCCAACTTGCCGCGCAGCCAGCTCATATGTACATCGAGGGTACGCGTGTCGCCCAACCAATCCGTCCCCCACACCTCATCAAACAGGCGGTCGCGGGTGACGACTTTGCCGAGATTGGTCATGAGCAGGGTGAGAATCTCGTACTCTTTCTGGCGGAGAATCACTTCCTCGCCGCCTTTGGTGACGATATGCGCTTCCAGATCGAGCGTAATATCGCCGATGATGATGCTGGATGGCGTGTGCTCACCATGATCCAACTGCACGCGGCGTAACATTGCCCGCACATGGGCTTCCAATTCTTTATAGCTGAAGGGCTTAACCAGGTAATCATCCGCGCCGAGTTCCAGGCCCTTAATGCGATCCATGCTGTCGTCCAGCGCGGTGAGCATAATGATGGGGACGGTACTATGCTGGCGGATTGTTTGGCAGACCTGCCAGCCATCCAGACCCGGCATCATCACATCAAGCACAATCACATCCGGGTTTTCGACCATGGCAATACTTAACCCGGTGTGACCATCATTGGCTACCGTCACCTCATATCCGGCCCGCTCGAAAGAGGAGCGCAACGGGTCAGTCAATTTGCGTTCATCGTCAATGAGAAGAATGTGCGACATACGTACTTTCTAAATTATCAAAACCTATCTCTATTATAGGTTGCTTACCAGGGATTTAAGGGGGATTTAAGCCTGGAGAACTCGCTCAGATGATCGCCCATGCTGACGTGAACAAGGGCTGATCAATGACCAGCCCTTCTCATATCGCTTACTTCGAATTGATTACGATGCACAGTTCTGGAAGGCTGGCAGGTGGTTGAACTCAGAGGCGTTACGCAGGGCAGTCACCACCTGGACCATGTCTGGATAATCACTTAGTGTTTCGAGCATGTTGTCATAGAGGCCGAAGTTGGCAACCTCTGCCGCTGCTGCCATCTGGCAAGCGTCACTGAGTGAAGCGAATGCTGGCATCTCGAATGCTGGCACGGCGGGGATCGCCACGCCATAGCGGTCAAACAGGAGTTCCCAGGCTGCGATATGCTGCGCTTCTGACCGCTGAATGTTCGCAAATGGGGCGACCTGACCAAACTGTTCCATGATCGCGGCGTATACGGCATAGGCATGCTGCTCATCCATCCAACCATCAATCATCGCTGCAATCTCGGCTTCCGATGGGGCGGTGTCGCTGGCAGGTGGAAGTACAGCGTACAGGCCGATACCGTTGGTTCCAGGGTTGCCATTGTTGCGCATATTGCCGCGTTCCTGATCATTCCAGCGCGCCCCGGTCTGTCCATTTACGAAACCGATCCCGCCATAATTAAAGGCCTGACATTGTGTATCACCGTCGGCGCAGGTGTTTGCTGGCTGTCCGCCATTACCCTGCCCTGCCCCATTGCCGTTGCCTTGTGCGCTCACGGCACTGATCCCAAGTCCGATTACTGCCAGCATTACCAGTGAAATCACCATCATTCTCTTCTTCATCGTTAGATCCTTTCCTCAGGTCTCATATATCCGATTTAGCCTGAGGATAGGCGAGAATTGTTTAGGAATGATGTGCAGGCTGTGTTGAGAAGATGTAGCGTCAGATGGGCAGATCAAAAACAAAGTTGAGGCGATTATCAAGCTGTTCTGCCCACATCTTCCCCCCGTGCAGTTGCACCATCTGGCGCGCGATCGCCAGTCCCAGGCCGCTGCCACCCCCATTGCGATTGCGGGATTCATCCGCACGCCAGAATGGCTCAAACAGGTGCGCAAGCTGCTCGGCGGTCAGTGATGAGCCTGTGTTGCTGATCTCAAAACGCACGCGATCAAGCTGGCGCGTCACCCGCACCTGAATAATGCCGCCCGCAGGAGTATGCCGCAGCGCATTGGTCAGCACATTTCCTAACACCTGCCGGATGCGATCCACATCAATTTTGATCGTCGGCAGGTCAGCAGCGATCTCCGTTTGAAGATCAATATCGGCATCCAGCGCCAGCGGCATAAAACTGTCAATCGTGCGCCGGATCAGATCGGCAGGGGCGATTTGCTGGTGTTCAAGCGGAATCTGACCGGCCTCAGCCAGGGTGAGCTGCCTCAAATCTTCGACCAACCGGGCAAGGTGCAGCGTCTGGTCATGGGCAACGATAATCTGTTGCTTATCAAGTGGGTAAACATCGTCGAGAATCGCTTCCAGGCGGCTGCGCAGCACAGTCACAGGTGTTCGCAGTTCATGCGCGACATTGGCCGCCATGTGCTGGCGCAAAGTTTCTTCACGAGTCAGATTATCAGAAAGGTGATTAAATGCCTGCGTCAGTTCCACGACTTCATCGGTTCCACGAACCGCCACCGCCTGTCGCCGCTCGCCTTTAGCCATCTGGCGCACTGCTACAGTGAGCTGCCGGATCGGGCGGCCAAGCTGCCAGGCCAGCACCCCGCCTACCAGTACCGCAATCAGCCCCGCGCCCACTGCCGTGACCAGCAGTGTCGAGGCCATGTTGGCTAAAAACTGCTCTTCTGCATCGCCTAATGCCTGGATTCCGGGGGTATCGAGGATCAATATAGCGACTGTCTGCCCTTCAAAGCGAAGCGGCAGCGTCAGTTCCTGCGCAGCAAGATCAAGCTGTGTGCCAACCCGGGAAGGATCGGTGGCGGCGATGACCGTCCCGGTCGGGTCGACCAGAACGAAATTCTGCCCGCGCCGCCCGCGCCCCTCTTGCTCAAGTGATTCGCCGGAGGGGGTGATCAGGGTGTCCACGCCATCCCAGCTCAGGTGATCGGCATAGTACTGCTCCAGCATCGCAGCCATGTTAGCTCCCGCCCCTTCAGAGGAGCGCTGCCGGACATAGTTGCGAAAACTGCTGCTCATCGCCTCGCCCATCGACAGGGCGATCACGACAATCACCAGCCAGGTGACGAGGACAAAAGCCAGCGACAGGCGTATGGACAGCCTATTCATCACCCGGCCTCATCCGATAACCCACCCCGTAAACTGTCTCGACATATTCCGGGTTGCGCGAGTCGACTTCGAGCTTGGCGCGCAGATTTTTGATATGGACATCCACGGCACGTTCATAAGCGGCGAAGCTGTCATCGAGCCGGTCGAGTAATTCGGCACGGCTGAATACCCGCCCCGGTCGGCTGACCAGCGCCACCAGCAGATCGAACTCGGTCGGCGTCAGGTCAATGCGTTGACCTGCTCGGGTGACGGTGTGTGTTTCAGCATTGACTTCCAGTTCACCCACACGCCATAGCTGCGCCTGTGGTGCGAGATCACCATACGTGCGGCGCAGCAGCGCCCGAATCCGTGCGACCAGTACACGTGGGCTGAACGGCTTGGTGAGATATTCATCAGCGCCAAGTTCAAGCCCGGTGATTTGATCCGCATCTTCGACACGGGCCGTCAGGAAGATGATCGGCACGCCGCTTTCCCGCCGGATGAGACGTGCCGCTTCCAGGCCATCCATCTCGGGCATCATGATGTCGAGCACAATCAGATCCGGTTTCTCATGGCGGAAGGTAAACAATGCCTGTTTGCCATCCCGCGCCATGACCACCTCATAACCTTCGCTGCCCAAATAGGCGCTGATCGTATCGAGGATATGCTGCTCATCATCCACAATCAGGATTTTACGGCTCATCGGCTATCTCACTTCATTCATCAGTTGATTCCAGTCACTGGTGCCACGATCGGCGGTGCGCTGCTTTCGAGACTGCGCAGATAAGCGACCAGCGAGTTCAGGTCTGCATCACTCAAACGACCACCCCAGGCAGGCATCTTGGTGCCGGTTACACCCTGCGCGATGATCTGTTTGATCGCCGCGTCCGGTGTCTGCGAAAGGAATACGCTGTTATTCAGCGCCGGGGCCAGCGCGGTGCCATAGGCATCCACACCATGACAGGATGTACAGGCGACACTATACAACTTCGCCCCTGCCGCGATAGCTTCGGGACTCATATCAATCGGCGCGGCTTCCACAGCCACCATTTGTACACCCATGTTTTCCAGTTCATCCCAACGCCGCACCAGGGCGACCAGCCCAGCCACTTCGTCATCCGAAAGCGCTGCATCCCAGGCAGCCATCAACGTGCCGGGAACACCCTGCTCAATCGTGCGAGTCAGGTCCGCATCTGTTAGGCGCGTACGCAGTTCGTCACTGTTCAACACAGGGGCCAACGTTGTACCCTCACCGTTCGCGCCGTGACAGGCCGCGCAGTTGCTTGAATACCATTCCACCGCATCAGCCAGTATTTGCCCATCCGGTAGATCGCGAATCATCGTCAGTGTTTCTTCCGGCACCTCAGCAACGACGATTTCTGGCGGCGTGAGTCCTAATGCTGCGACACGATTCTCAATCGCATTCCAATCACCATACTGGATCATCGTGACCAATGCATCCAGCTGCGCGTCATACAGAATGCCGCCTTCATCAACCCCGTAGGCCGCCATCGTGGTATTGTAGCGTCCGCGTTCAACGGTATTGAAGATCGCCTGTGTATCCATCTCCGCTATGGCGGCCAGCGCCGGGAATGATCCCAGACCCTCACCGGCAGCGCCATGACACACCACGCAATTTTCGGCATACAAATCCGTGCCTTCAGCAATCTTGTTCACCTGCAAATCTGCCGCCGCCGTGATCTGACGCTGCGGCTCGCGCAGGACAATAGTCGCCAGTGTCACCACGATCAGCGCCGTCGCCAGAAAGCCAATCCAACTCAGTTTTCTATCCATCATGATACCTCATACACGACGTCATCAGCTGAGGCATGGTCACGGGTGATAATTTCACCGGTATCGACACTAATCATGCCATCAGTGATGATTACGGGAAAGCGATCCAGCGGACGTGGCGCAGGCGGGTTGATCACATTGCCGTCATTCTCAAAGGCCGAAGCATGGCATGGGCAGATAAATTTTCCTTGTGCCGGGTCCCAGGGGACTGCGCAGCCCAGGTGGGTGCATTTGCGATACAGCGCCAGAAAACCCCCATCTTCCATCCGCACCAGGTAGAACCGCCCCTCGGTAAATGGCGTGACACTGCCCGCCGGGAACTCATCGACTGTGCCAACTGTGAACATGCCGCCAAATTTGCCTTCCACCACGCGCGGCGTCAGGAAGCTCAAGGTCATGGCCCCGGTCCCGGCAAAGGCCAGCGCACCGGTAGCAGCCCAGGCCACTTTCAGGAAGTCCCGGCGGGATGGATCCTGTGATTCAATCTGTGCGGTCATGCCAGCACCTCCCAGGGCCACATCAATGCCATCCCTTCACCACGGAAGGCGATGCCGATCACGGTTAGCACTACAAACGCTGTCACCAGCAGGGTAAACATACTCAACCGGGCCTCATCATGGGTGGCATGGAAAAGCCGCTTTATCAGGCTGTAAAAAAGGATGAGCGATAGCAGCACTGCCGCCAGCGGTATCCAGCCATTGCTAATCAGCGTGGGCAGGCTGGGCATCATGGATGGGAGATCGAGGAAGTATTCATCCAGCAAGACCAGCAGCGGCGTGACGATTAACGCGGTCAGGACGCCGACGAATGCCATCGAGCGACCCTTGCGCGACCGGAACCAGATTCCCTCCGAATTACGATCAAATCGCAGGTAAGGCAGCAGCATCAGCCCGGTCAGTCCCAGGCCGGGAATGACGATAGCGGCGAAAAACGGGTGAAAGTGCAGCAGTAACTCCTGCAAGCCCATGAAATACCAAGCGGCTTTCGCCGGGTTGGGGCTGTGATCAGGATTGGCAGCGGCCTCCAGCGGGGCATTTACCCATGATGCCCACAGCAAAATCAGGGCGATCATTACCAGTGCAAAGACCAGTTCGATACTGACCAGATGCGGGATTGTCGTCACTTTTTCGATGCGATCTGCCGGTGGCTCATCCACGTTTCGAGGAATGCTGAGGGTATCCTTGCGCACACGCCAGATGTGAAACGAGATCATCATCATCATCGCCAGCGGGATGATGGCGATATGCAGGCCGTAGAAATTGGTCAGCGTCGCCGCGCCTACTTCCGGGCCGCCAAGAATAAGATTGCTCAAGCCCTCACCGATAAGCGGGATATACCCGAGCAGGCTGGAGCCGACTGTCACCGCCCAATAAGCCAGTTGATCCCAGGGGAGCAGATAGCCGGTGAAATTCGCGCCGACCACCAGCAGCAGTAACACCACTCCCAGCACCCAGTTGAACTCACGCGGTGGGTGAAAACCACCGGTAAAGAACACGCGCATCAGGTGTAAAAAAGCCACAATCACCAGGAGGTTGCCGCTCCAATGATGCAGATTGCGCACCAGCTGGCCGAACTGCACGTCAGTTTGCAGCGCCAGCATATCGGTGTAGGCTGTCTCCGGCGATGGCGTGTAGACAAACATCAGCATGACGCCGGTCACCACCAGGATCGTGAACAGCAGGATCGCCAGCCCGCCCAACCCCCAGGTATAGGTGAACTTGAGGGTGGGCCGGGCAACTTTGCTCGGATGAATGTGCAGCACCAGATTATTCATCACGTAGCGCATCCGGCTGCGATCATCCTGCAGCGGCATGTCGTCGCGTTCAATCGATTCGCGGATGCGCTGTCCAATACGTTCGGATCGGGGATCAAACTGCTCAGTCATGATCAATCACTCCCAATGGCTGTGGGGCAGCCACTAGCTGCCCCGCCCACCACGATAACCATTGCCGTTGCCCTGACCATTGCCGCCGTTGCCTTGTCCATTACCACTGTTACCATTGCCGCCATTACCCTGGCCGCTGCCACCGTTGCCCTGACCATTCCCACCATTGCTATTGCTCTGGGTGTTGCTGCCTGGGCCAGCCCACAGCGGACGGCCATTGGGGTCGCGCAGCATGATGCGGTCGCCGGTTTGCAGGTTGGTGATTTCGGCTACCTGGAACTGGCTGCTCTGCCAGATGCCCAGCACACTGACCTCATCGCCAACCGCCAGGCTCACACCCTGGTTTTGCCAGAACCGCTGTTGACCAAGCTGCACGGTCATCGGACCATCAGCGGTTTGCAGCGTCACACTGGAATTGGTGACTGTGGTAATCACACCACTGATCGTCACCCAGTCTTCAGGGTTCACCTGGTTCAGCGGTTCGCTCTGACCCTGTACGTTGCCACCGCCAGCACCGCCCGACCACAGCGGTTGGCCGGTCGCGTTCCGCAGTGTCAACTGCGTGCCATCTGGCAGCGTCACGGTCGCGGCATGGACCTGCTCACCATTGGAAAATCCGTCCACAAAGACTGAGTCATTGACTGCCAGTGTGCCACCCTGCGCCTGCCAGAAAGATGGCGGCCCCAGTTCGACATACACTGAGCTGCCATCCGGCAGTTCCAGGGTCATCCCGAAGTCGTCCAACGCGGTAACGATGCCATCTGTTGCCCAGGGATCACCAACCGAGGCCAGCGATTGCTGTACCGGGGTTGTCCCGCCAGTGCTCTGTACGACTTCAACAGAGGTGATTGGCTCCACCACGATTTCTGCGGTCGCGGTTGGCGACACTGTTGGAACCTGGGCGACTTCCTCCGCCACGGTGTCGCTCGCCAGGGAGGGCTGCACCGAATCATAGATACCGATCAAAAACGCACCAATAATTGTTACCACCAGTAAACCGATCACTACTTTCTGTGCCATGAGAAAACTCCTAACTCAATGCTTGAATGATCCGCATCTTGCCAGGAAGTTATGTAGAACTTGTGAAGAGGATATGTAGCAACTGTGTGAGGATGCTGCGCTAAACAGTCACTTTGAGGCAATCGCTTGACTCAAAAGCCGAACATCGAAGAAGGATGCATTTTACAATTCAGGGTTTTCCTGCTGCGCGTTCTTGCAGCCATTTCTCGCGGTTGGCCGCTCGTGCGATCTTGCCGCTGGAGGTCTTCACCAGCCATTTCTCATCGACCAGATGCACGTAACTGACCGTGACTGTCGTTTGCTGTGCCACCGCCTGCCGGATCGCCAGCCCGATCTGCCGCCGGGTATCTACATTTTCCGTGTCGATCTCCGCGACCACGGCGATCAACTCCGTGCCTTCGCGCGCATCTTCCACGCCAAAGACAACCGCCCTGCCGGGATGCACGCCAGCGACAGTATTCACAATCGCCTCGATGTCCTGGGGGTAAATGTTTTTGCCGCCGTTGATGATCAAATCCTTTGAGCGTCCGACAATGTAGACCTCATCTCCGGCCACATAGCCCCGGTCGCCCGTGAGATACCAACCATCGGCAGTAAACGGGTTGAGATCAGGCCGCTGGTAATAACTGGTGAGCAGGCAGTCACTGCGGATAGCGACCTCCCCCACTTGGCGTTCGGCCAGAGTCGCGCCCTGAGCATCCACGACTTTCACCTGTGTGCCACGGATCGGCATCCCGCAGGAGACGATATACGCTGCTTCATCATCACTGGATGGCACAGCCCTACCTTCGGTTTCCAGTGAATGGCGATCAATAGTGTCAGTATGACTGCCCTGCCCGATTGGTGTCTGCGTCACCGCGAACGTGTTCTCAGCCATTGCGTAGCTGACTGCCAGCATGGATGGCTTTACACCTTGCTCGGCAAAGCGCTCGGCAAACAGCGCGTGACTCTCGGCGTGAACTGGCTCAGAGCAGTTGATGAAGGCACGCATGGTCGCCAGCGATAGATTTTCCACGTCGCGCTGGCGGATGCGCCGGGCGCAGTGGTGATAGGCGAAATTCGGCATCCAGCACAGTGTCCCGCCGTAATCGTGGATGGCCCGCAGCAGCATCGCCGGGTGGCTGACCCAGTCAAACGGCGACATCAACACCAGCGGAATACCCTGCACCAGCGGCAGCAAAAAACCCGCGATCAATCCCATATCGTGATACAGCGGCAGCCAACTGACGATCACATCTCGCGCGTTCAGGTCAATCGCCTGACTGTAGGCCGTGAGTTGGTTGAGCACTGCCGTATGACTCAGTGCCACGCCTTTTTGCAGGCCGGTGGTGCCGCTGGAATGCTGCAAAAATGCGATTTCATCTGGCACGGCGGTGTAGCGCGGGGCGGCCTGTTCGGTACTGGTGATCTCCTTCGAGCCATAGATTGCGCAGTCCACCACAGCGGCCAACTGTGGCGCGAAGTCATCAGTGGTCAGCACTGCCCGTACACCCGAAAGTTGTACCAGTTCGGCCATGCTGCGCATATAAATGGCCGGGTCGAGCTTCTCGGTCAATGTAGGGAACATGGATGGAATCGCGCCAATCCATAATGCCCCCCAGAAGGCATAGATGCTTTCGAGGCTTTGCGTATGGGCAATCACCACCAGATCACGTGCGCGGATACCACGGGCGTACAGCGCCCCGGCATAACGC
>JAIOHN010000529.1 GCA_019912985.1 Anaerolineae bacterium
GAGTACCTGCATATTGAATCGAGGAGGAAAAGTGCAGAATGGACTGGTAAGGTCCGCCAAAATAAGTCATATAAGCATACCGATTTTGACGGGTGCTGGCTGCGCGCTGGAACGAGGCTTCATCTGTACAAAGCGCCGCAAAACACTGGATGAGACCTTCCCAAAGGGTGACCAGCATACTGTGCCGGTGAGAGATTTTGGGCGGCACCGCATAAGGTGCCAGAATCACCTGCTGCACAGCAGCCTTTTCCAAACGGTCCCAGGCAGCTTGCTTGTGAGCAGGATTGACCACCACCTGACTCTTGAGAGCATAGGCGATTTCGTCGTCGAGTTCGTTATTGGGTATATCCATGCGCAATTTGGGTTTCTCCGTGTAGGTTCCCCAGCCGATGTCGCAGATTTTCACGCGCATAATACAAACGACTCTTGACCGTGCCCACCGGGCAGTCAAGTATTTCTGCAATATCTTCCAGGCTGAGTCCATTCAGATAGTGCAAAACCACTACGACACGCTGATTAAAGCTCAACACCCGGATCGCATCTCGCACTTCCTGTCGAATGCTGAGATGTTCAGCCATGTGATCCGGAGCCTGGCGCGCAGGACTCATGAGATAGTCTACCACACTTTCTAACGAAACGTTGCGCTTCTTGTGGCGTGATACCCAGGTGTAACTCAGATTCACCGTGACGCGGTACAACCACGGGGCCAGCGGTAAACTGGTGTCAATCCGGTAGGCATAACGATGAAGCCGCAAGAAGCAATCCTGCGTTATATCATCCGCCACATCTCCATCATGGGTGATGGCGGCAGCAGTGCGAAAGACCTGATTGTAGTACCGGTCAAACAAAACACCCAGCGCGCTCAGATCATTCTCTCGCAGCTGGGTGATTAATTCCGCATCACTAATTTCCACGTTATTCACAATGCAAGCTCCAAAAACCGGGGTTTTACACAAATTTGTTCATCAAAAAGATATTTTATTGAAAAACCCCCCTTTAACTAGGGGAATATTAGGGAAAAATAGTAGCATACCTTTGTAGTATTTTGCCAATTTTCATGTACGAATCGCACAAACAGCCGGATAAGGTCGAGCATGATGCTGAATTTTTTGATGATTACCCTGGGAATTGCAGGGCTGTTTTTTGGTGGGGAATGGTTGGTCACCGGAGCCTCACGCCTGGCACGATCATTGGGCCTGTCGCCGTTGATCGTCGGCCTGACCATTGTCGCCTTCGGGACCTCAGTGCCTGAACTGCTGGTGAGCCTCAATGCAGTGTTTCAATCCGCATCGGATATTTCCGTGGGCAACATTGTGGGATCGAACATTGCCAATATTGGACTCATCCTCGGCCTGACCGGGATTGTTTTTCCAATTGTCATTCATGTGCGATTGGTATGGCGCGAAATCCCGATTATGGTCGCGGTCTCCATCCTGGCTTACCTGCTGGCGCGTGATGGCATTTTGAGTACGGGGGATGGTTTGCTGCTGCTGCTGTCATTCGCCGGGTTCAACTACCTGATGTATCGCATCACCATGCAAGAACGCCGCAGCGGCAAGCTGACCGAGGCGGATTTGATGGAAGGCGAAGAACCGGATAACGGCACCGCCGTGAACCGTCCGCTGGAAGTGGGGCGCCTGATGGTGGGCATCGTCTTGTTGATGATCGGCGCGCGGCTGACAGTCGATGGCGCGGTTGCCATTGCTCGCATCCTCGAAATTAGCGAATTATTCATCGGCCTGACCGTGGTCGCTATCGGAACATCGCTGCCAGAACTGGCGACGTCGATTGTGGCAGCACTGCGCAAAGAGAGCGACATCGCTGTTGGCAATGTCGTCGGCTCCAATATCTTCAACTTACTCCTGATTCTGGGTGTGACCAGCACCCTCCACCCACTGCCGGTCAGTGCAGAAGTGGTGAACTTTGATCTGCCGCTCATGGTGGGATTTGCATTAATCCTCTTTCCCTTCGCCCGCAACCAGGAAGTCTCACGTTGGGAGTCGGTCGTGTTGCTGACCGGCTATGTGATCTTTACCCTGGCGGCTTTCTTACGTTGATTTCTTCAGGGTTCAGGGACTATTTTCCTATCCATGCGAATGGATTTTGCTTGGGGAACGAGAGCGAGTAAAATGAGTGGCGCTTGAGTATAATAGAGACTTACACGTGTAAATTACTTTTAGGAGAGAGTGTTTTATGCAGACAGAGTTGACGCAGCAGCAGATTGATTCTTACCGCGACAATGGCTTTGTTGTCATCGAAAATTTCCTGACGCCCGAAGAATTGGCGGAGTGGCGGCAGAGTGTCGATGAGGCAGTGGCGCAGCGCGACGATCGCAAGCTGGCTGATGGGAGCATGCGTTCTGGCGACAGCTATTACGACAAAGTATTCGTCCAGCGCATCAACCTGTGGCAGGATCACGAAGGGATGCGCAAGCTCATGCTCGATCCGCGTCTGGGCAAGATGGCGGCGGACCTCGCGGGTGTGGATGGCATCCGTATCTGGCATGACCAGGCGCTTATTAAGAAGCCCTGGGCCAACCCCACCGGCTGGCATCTCGATAACCCTTACTGGTCATTCTCCTCACGCAATGCCATCAGTATCTGGGTGGCGCTGGATGACGCCACGCTCGAAAACGGCTGTCTCTACTTCATCCCCGGCACGCATAAAACCGCCACCTGGGAAATCAATGTGGGCATCGGCCAGAACATCGGCGACCTGTTTGTCCAGTATCCCGAATGGGGCAAAATGAACTCAGTCCCTGCCCCGATGAAAGCCGGATCATGCTCGTTCCACAACGGCCTGCTGGCACATGGCGCGGGTGCCAACATGACCAATGGCTGGCGGCGGGCGATGACCTGCGGTTATATGCCTGACGGCAGCACCTTCAACGGTCAGCAGAACATCCTCTCCTCGGCGCAGATCGAAAAACTGAAGGTAGGCGACGTTCTGGAAGATGACGCGCAAAGCCCACTCATCTATCACCGCAGCAAACCCTACGTCACGGCGGAGACCGCCCATGTGGGGTAAATACGAACTGCTGCGCCCCTCACAGATCGAAGCGATTCGGGCGGAAGCGCCTATCGCTTACATCCCCTGGGGCGCGCTGGAATGGCATAGTTATCACAATCCAATCGGGCTGGATGGTCTGAAGGCCCGTGCGCTCTGTGAAGCGCTGGCCGAGCAAACCGGCGGCGTGGTGCTGCCGCCGGTATATGCTGGCACGGATACGATCAAGCCATTCAAAGGCTTCTACCACACCATCGAACACGCCGAAAGCACGGTGCAGACCCTGTGCCGCGAGTACATGGCCGGGTTAGTGGATGAGGGGTTTAAGGTCATTATCCTGCTGACCGGGCATTATGGCCGCGAGCATGTGCGCGCCCTCAAGGAAACGACCGAGCAGTTCGCCAGCGAGAATCCCCAGGTGCGTGTCTGGACACTGACCGATTATGAGCCGCATGAAGGCCATTTCGAGGGCAACCATGCCGCCAAGGGCGAAACATCCTACATGATGCTCTATTACCCCGACTCGGTGGATCTCTCACTGCTCCCGGCAGACCGCCGCACCACCCTGGATGACGATGGTGTCATGGGCCTGGACCCGCGTGAAGCCTCTGCCGAGCATGGGCAGGAAGAACTGGAAGTACTGGTGCAAAACACCGTGCCAAAAATCCGGCAGTTACTGGAATCAGTGCAATAAAACCGTTGACTTTATAGTTGCAGCGCACCTGCACTTAAACACATTTTACGTAAGGGGAAGTACATGGCTAAAAGTGCCAGTAAACAAAAAAAGAATAAGTTGCCTAATGTGCTGCTGATTGGGATCGACTCGCTGCGGGCCGACCACATGAGCTGCTATGGGTATCCGCGCCTGACAACACCCTATATTGACCGCTTTGCACAGGGCGGCACCCTATTTGAGAACACCTTCAGCCCGCATATCCCGACCACCAGCGCCTACGGCTCCATGATGACCGGCATGGACTGCTTCGGCACGCAGGTCGTTGCGCTGCGGCACCAGGGCCCGCTGCGTTCAGAGGTCAAAACACTGGCCGAAATCCTGAGTGATGTGGGTTACAACACGACCTGCGTCGGCTTCGGCGGTAATCCAAGCTCGCGCGGGTTCGATAATTACATTGAGTATCCCAGTTGGGGCAGTTGGAATGAAGGCCGCAGCCCCAAAGCGCAGAATTTGAATGATGTCACGATGCCAGAACTTGACCGGCTGGCGAAGAAAAAGAAACCATTTTTCCTGTTCCTGCGCCACATGGACCCGCACGCACCTTACCTGCCGCCCGCGCCTTACGAGCGCATGTTTTATCACGGCGACGAAACCGACCCGGAAAACGAGTCGATGAAGCCGGTCATGGAATTCAAGCCGTTCCGCGACTTCTTCGCCAGCTGGATGCCGCCGGGAATCAGCGACAAGGATTACGTCATTGCCCAGTATGACGGGGCCATCGCTTATATGGATGCGGCCATTCAGAGCATCTTCACCGCCCTGGAAGCGCGCGGTATCCTCGATAACACCATCGTGATTATCAATGGCGATCACGGCGAGACCCTCTACGATCACGAATGCTGGTTCGACCATCATGGCATGTACGACAATGTGCTGCACGTGCCGCTGATCATCCGTTATCCGGCTAAAGTCCCGGCAGGCAAGCGCGTGACCGGCTTTAACCAGCACAAAGACCTCGTGCCGACCATCATGGATTTGTTGGACGTAAAGGAAAAAGACATCGACTGGCCGTCGGATAAGCGCTTCGATGGAGAAAGCCTGCTGCCGATGATGGAAGGCGAGGTGGCCTCGCACGACAGCGAGTTCTACATCACTGAATGCACCTGGATGCGCAAGCATGGCTGGCGCACACCCGAATGGAAGCTGATGGTCGCCCTGGAGCCGGATTTCCACTTCAAGCCGGAGATCGAACTCTACAATCTGGTGCAGGACCCGGATGAAAATAACAACCTGGCTGAGCAGGAGCCGGAGATTGTCGAAACCCTGCGCGCAAGGATGGAAGCCTGGATCGCCAAACGCGAAGCCGAAACCGGCCTGCCCAATCCCATCTATCACCAGGGGGACTGGCACGGTCATGAAGGTGTGGGGTCGTTTACATCCTCGCAGCAGGCTTATGATACGCTGCACATCGGTGACCCGACGCAAGCAGCCAAGCTGCAAGCGGAATCCCGCTAGCCCACACGAGAACAAGTCAGTAGATGAATTGATGGAGAGATAAAAATGCCTTTAAAAGTTGCGATTGTCGGCATGGGCAACATAGGCAACACTCATGCCCGGGTTTATCAAAAGCGCGATGATGTCGAGATCATTGCCGTGTGTGACATCATCAAGGAGCGGTCGGATAAAGCGGCGGAAGCCTACGGCTGCCAGGGATTTTACAGCGTCAAAGACATGCTCGACAGCGGACTGGAAATTGACGCAGTCAGCATGGCGACGGCGGGTGTCGAAAATGGCGGCGATCACTACATCCCCACAATCGAACTGCTGGAAGCCGGTATCCCGGTGTTGGGCGAAAAACCGATCAGCAACGAGATCGAAAAAGCCAAAGCAATGGTCGCCAAGGCCAGAGAGAAAAATCTGCGCTACGGCGTTAACCTCAACCATCGCTTCACCCCGGCGGCCAAACGCGCCAAAGAATGGGCCGAGTCCGGGCGTCTGGGTGAGATCAACATGATCGACATGACCATGTGGATCAACAACCCCAACGAAAGCTCGCCCTATTTCCACATGCGCGCCCTGCATCCCCACTCAATTGACGTGATGCGCTACTTCGGCGGCGAGGTGGAAAAAGTACACGCCTTCTTCAAGAAAGGCCCTGGCCGCCAGATCTGGTCGAATGTGCAGGTCAATATGCAGTTCAAAAACGGCATCATCGGCCATCTGCGCGGCAGTTATGATGCCGATTTCGGCAGCGGCAGCTACGGGCTGGAAACACTGGAAGTCGTCGGCTCCAAAGCGCGTTTTATCCTGCGTGATGCCTGCGAAATGCTGGAATTCTACCCGCGCTTCTCGCACGAAGTGGAAACCTATGCTTATATCGGCGGCATGATGAGCTTTGGCGAAACCTTCGGCAGTCGCATTGGCCGTTGGGTCGAGCAGAACATGGCCGGTGTCAAGCCAGAAGAGATCGAAGGCAGCGGCGAGGAAGCACTACAAGCGCAGTTGGTCATCGAAGCCGCCATCGAATCCTGGGAAACCGGCACAGTCGTAACACTATAAACTCATCGCATTCACCGAGGGCGCTGGCATCAGCGCCCTTCAACAAAGGACTCCCGTTTATGTCGCTTGTGACGATTATTGGCCGGGGACATTCCGGCACCCGCGCAATCTCCCACACACTTTACGCCAGCGGTGTTTACATGGGGCGAACCATCAATAACTCAGGCGATCTGGTCCCGCCTGATGCGATGTACGACGCCTGCCGTGTGATTGCGCAGTATGTGACATGCGACGAAAAGACGCTGCGCTGGGATTTCAGCGCGCTGCAAACGATGGACGCCCCGCCAGAATACGAGGCGTTGATCGACACCTATCTGGCCTCCGTCCTCAACAACAACTCGGAGCATAAAGGCTGGAAAATTCCCGAAACGACACTGGTCTACCCCTGGATTACCCGCCGCTTTCCCGAAGCCAAATACATCTTCTGGATTCGCAACCCGCGTGACTGCATCCTGGGCCGCCATGTCACCGATGACCTGAGCACCTTCGGCATCCCCTATCCCAAAACCGACGACGAACGCCTGCGCCGGGCGATTAGCTGGAAGTACCAGTATGATCTGGTGAAGGCCACGCCCAAACCAGCCCACTGGCTGGAAGTGCGTTTCGAGGATTTTGTGCTCAAACAGGAGGAAACTTTGCAGAAGCTGGAAGATTTCCTCGGCTACAAGCTGGCACGGATTATCGTGCGACCAGATGCCATCGACCGTTGGAAGCAGGATGATAGTGTGAATTATTTCGATTTTTTTGAACCGGCAATGCGTAAATATGGCTATGCCATACCGGAGTAAATGATTATGACTTTGCGTGTATGTGTGATCGGCCTGGGGCCAATCGGCAACCTCCATGCGCGAATCCACAAAGAAGACCCGCTGGCCGAGCTGGTGGGTGTCTGTGATATTCAAAAAGACCGTGCAGATGCGGCAGCGGCAGCGCTGGGCGTGCCTGCATTTTATGATGCGCAGCAAATGCTGGACGCGCTGCAGCCCGATTTATGCAGCGTGACGACCGGCGGCTATGAATATGGCAGCGACCATTATGCGCCGACGATGCAGGCGCTGTCCGCAGGCTGTCACGTCCTGGGCGAAAAACCCATCTCCAACATTGTGGAAGAAGGCGAGGAGATGGTCGCCAAAGCCATCGAGCAGGGCGTGTGCTATGGCGTCAACCTCAACCACCGCTTTACCCCGGCGGCACGACTGGCGAAAAAATGGGTGGATGAAGGTCGCATGGGGCATCTGCTGTTTATCAATATGTCGATGTGGATCATGAACCCGGCGGAGAGTTCGCCCTACTATCACCTGAAGGCGCTCCACCCGCACACCATCGACGTGATGCGCTATTTCTGCGGCGATATTGAAGCCGTGCAGTGCTTCGCCACCAAAGCCCCGGGTCGCAAAATCTGGTCCACCGCGCAGTTCAACATGCGCTTCAAGAACGGCGTGGTCGGGTCACTGACCGGCAGCTACGACATCCAGCGCGGTCACCCGATGGAGCGCTGCGAAGTGGCCGGCACAGGCGCGCGCTTCGTCTTGCAGGATATGTGGCGTGAACTGACGCTCTATCCGGCGGGCAACCTCGAAAAAACCGTCTACACCGACCCAACCTTTGGCGGATTCGGCAATTTCCAGGATACCTTCAAGAACCGCATTCACACCTTCTTGCAGGAAGTGACCGATGGTGTCGCCCCTGACCAGATCGACGGCAAGGCGGCAGACGCGCTGGCCTCGCAGAAGGTCATCCAGGCGGCGATTGAATCACTCGATACTGAAACCGTGGTCTACGTCCGCTAACTGGTGGATAAAATCCAAGAGGCGGCCAGTGTGTCGCCTCTCTAAATCTGCTTACGCGGCTGCTTTACTTTAGCTGCGGACTGATCAATCCAGTCGCGCAATCAACTTGCTTGCTTCCCCACTAAAATCAAATCCTTGACCTGCGTAATGGGCAGTCGGATTTCCTCATTGCTTTTTACGCATTGCTCATTGCTTTTTGCTCATTGCTGCTTCACCTGAATCGCCGTGGGATGCAGATACACATCGCCCGATACATCCGTACCGACCGGCTGGAGCCGGGTGAAATCGGCCAGCCGGTACCATGCCACATACAACCGGTAATCACCGGGCGCGGCATCATCGGGCAGCGTCAGCGAGCGGGTATCCGTGAAGCGTGAGCCGGGAATCCAGGCGGACGTGGGATAACCGGGCGGCATCCCATCATCCTGCGCGATAAGCTGGTTCTGAGGGTCGAGCAGCCCCACCGTGACCGTCCAGTCCTCCGGGGTCGGCGCAACCGATTCCCAGTACAGCGTCACCGTCAGCGTCTCACCGGGCGCGAGGGTCTCCGCCGAGAGCGTCGTCCCGTTCAGCCGGATCACATCACCATAAACGACCTCGGCGGGATCGTCCGGGGTTGCCACCGCCTGCTTGGGGTTGAGCAAGGTTGGTCCCGCCACCAACAGCGTGTTGAGGGCTGCACCATTGGCATCCACCAGCGGCAGATAATCGCCTTCGCCGGGATCATCGGCATCCGGCACACGCCAGCCCAGCGCCAGATCAAGCCGCAGCGGGCCAGCATCTGGCGCGTGGACGCGGAAGCGCACCGGCACCGCATACACCACATCCGGCGCGAGTTGGTCGGTCGGCATCATCGCCGGATAAGTATCCACGCCCCCATAAACATCCTGCGTCAGCGGATCAAGCGCTTTGACGAACAGCAGCGGACGACGCGAATCCACACCCTGGATATAGAGCGTCAGCCGCAGCCAGTCGCCTGATTGCAGCGGATCGGCATCCAGCGTATAAGCCAGCAGCGTCAGATCATCACTATGCACGTCAATGCGCCGGGCATCCCCCGGCACAGAATCGCGCAGCTGTGGGCCAGCGAAGGCCGTTGGCAGGGTCGCCATTGGGGCCAGCAGCGCCAGCACCGACAGCGGCAGAATCAACACGCCTGCCCAGCGCCCAAGCCACTGCCGCCAACCAATCACCAGCAGCGGCGCGAAGGCCACCAACCCCGGAAAGAGGATGCGCCCCTGCGAGACATTCATGCGGCTGCTGGCCGCCAGCAGCGCCGCGATCACCAGCAGGCACACCACCACCAAAAACACCAGCCGCAGCCGTAAATCCGGCCTGCGCCACCACGTCACCCCGATTCCCGCCAGCGCCAGCAGCGTCACCAGCGGCAGATAAAGCGAGAGCAGCCATTCCGGGCCGCGAATACTCAGATGGCCGAGGACATCCCAGAAGGAGTCCCATACGCCTTTGAGTTCAAACAGCGAGATCAACTGCGGCGGACCGCCCCGCGCCCAGATGCGCAGCGTGGCTTGCAGCGCCAGCGGATCGCCATAAAGCTGAAGATTGCGCACATACCACCAGCCCGCGATCAGCGCGATTCCCGCCAGCGTCCCCGCCAATGCTGCCAGTGCCGCCCGCCATGACCAGCGCTTGACCAGCGCGCCGATCACCAGCGTGCCAGCGATCACCCCCAGCAGGGCCAGCCCGTTGGTTTTGGTCAGCGCGATGCAGCCTGCGACGATGCTCAGCGCCAGCGCCAGACGTAGGCTAATCCGCTGCTCAGTCCACAGGCGCAAGCAAAGATACACCCCGGCGGCGAACAGCATGGTCACCAGATTATCGTTGTTGATACTGGCGCTGATATGGAGAAAGGATGGGATCGAGGCGACCAGCAGCGCCGCCACCAGCCCCACGCGGGCATCACTCGCGGCCAGCGTCCCGGCGCGATACACAAACCACAGCGTCATCACCGCCAGCGCGATGCTGTACAGCCGCAGCACCCAGATAGCAACGCCGGTATCGCCTGCCGGGGCCGGGACCGGATGCAGATAGACATTCTGATTGTGGTCGCTGACAAAGCCAATCGCCGCCAGCGGATTTTGCTCCAGATAAGCCTCGACATCATCACGCTGCGTCCACGAAATCAGCACCGCGCCGACCAGATAATACAGCGGCGAGTGATGGCGCTGCACCGATTGGCTGGCGAACACCGTATCGCGGTCCTCCAGAATCGGCAGTTCGCCGCTTTCGAGGAAGTTGTGAATATAGAGAAAATGCGACCCTTCATCGGGCGCTTCAAAGGGCGGAGTCACAGCGGCATAGGCCAGCGCCAGCAGCGCAAACCCGGCGCAGATTAACAGTGCGAGCGTACGGGACATCATGCGCAGCAGTGTAGCCGACGAAGCCGCGAATGAATAGGTGATGATTCACCGTCCGCACTGTGAGTACAGCGTCATGGGGTTATTGTCGTGTTGGGAAATCAGGCTTTCGTGCTGACCTGCTCGTAGAGTCGCTCAAAGCGGGCGGCAGGCTGCGGCCATTGATCCCCATCCAGGCCCATACACAGGTAATCGCCTGCCCTGGCATGAACGTCACCTTCCAGTGTGTGGACCGTCATCGGCAGCACAAGCCGCTTGGCCCAGGTGACCTGATACTTGCGGTAGGGCTTAAAGCCCTGAAGCAGCAGCTTGTGCTGCACCGTTCCCATCCTGATCTTCAAGGTGTCAATGGCATCGGGCGCATAGGTGCGCCTGAAGATGTCGCCATTCACAATCCAGCGGGTGTTATCCTCAGCATTGACACAGACGTAATCGCCGGGGTTGCCGGTGATGACATCCCCGCTCTCGATGCGGACGGTAAAATGGACGTCCATCTCGCGGGCGTAAGTCGTGCCAACCTTCCGGTAGGGCCGGAAACCCTGTTTCTGTAGACTTGCAGTATCGACCATTCAACTTATCCTGACACACATTGCTCTAGGGCGATTGTAAGGTCAGATCGGCATGGTCGGCTCCCCAATTTACAGGGTGATGCCCTCCAATGCCCGCTCAACCGCAGTTACAGCGTGAATGGTGGTGGTATCGAAAACCGGAACCGGGCTGTCGTCCTGTTGAATAAGCAGCATAATTTCCGTGCAGCCGAGGATGATTCCCTCAGCACCCTGCTCGACCAGTTGTTGAATGATAGTTTGATATTGCGCTTTGGAGGCGGGCTTTACCGTTCCCAACACCAGCTCATCGTAGATGATGTCGTGAACCACAGCTCGGCCAGCGGCATCCGGCACCAGGACATTTAAACCATACTGTTCGAGGCGGCCTTTGTAAAAGTCCTCCTCCATCGTGAAGCGCGTTCCCAGCAGGCCGACCGTCTGCAAACCCTGCTCGATGATCTTCTCGGCAGTGGCATCCGCGATATGCAGCAGCGGGATGTCGATGCTGGCTTGCACGGCCTCAGCCATTTTGTGCATGGTGTTGGTGCAAATCACCAGCAGGGCCGCGCCGCCGCGTTCCAGCTGCTGCGCCGCTTCAACCATGCGGGCAGTCGCGGTGTCCCAATCTCCGGCCATTTGCAGCTGTTCAATTTCGTGAAAATCGAAGGAATACATGAGGCTGTCGGCGGAATGCAACCCGCCAAGCTTCTGCTTGACTGTTTCGTTAATGATGCGGTAGTACTCCAGCGAGGACTCCCAGCTCATGCCCCCAAGCAGGCCGATGGTCTTCATAGTGAGTAAACACCCTTTTTCGTCTAAATCGAGTATAGCATGACGCCCGAAAACCAGCGACTTAGCGCGGCAGTCCTTCTGCCAGGAAATCCGCGATATACACCGCGCGCCGCTCGGACTCATTGCGGCTCAGGCCGCCGTTGATCTGCATCATGCAGCTGCAATCGCCAAGCAGGATCAAATCGGCGTCACTGGCCTCGATAGCCTGCACTTTTTCCTTGAGCATTGCGCCGCTGATCTCGGCCATTTTGACGGCGAACAACCCGCCAAAACCGCAGCAGCGGTCGGCATCCTGCATCTCGTGGATGGTGACTCCCTGCACATGCTCCGCCAGTGCCCGCGCCTGATCACCCAGGCCCAGCCCGCGCAGCCCGTGGCACGAATCATGGAAAGCGACCGTTGTCGGCGGGAGCTTCGCGCCAATATCGGTAATGCCCAGGCCATCGACCAAATATTCGGTAAATTCCCAGGTGATATTGGCCGCCCACGCGGCCTGGTCGCGCCATTCAGGGTCATCCTTGAAAAGCTCAGGGTAATAATGGCGCACCATAGTCGCGCAGCTTCCCGAAGGTGTTACAATCACTTCAGCGCCTTCGAACGCGCGCAGGAACTGCTTGGCGACGGTTTTGGCATCTTCCCAGTAACCGGAGTTAAAAGCAGGCTGGCCGCAGCAGGTCTGTGACATCGGGAAACGGACTTCAACACCCAGGTGTTCCAGAATTTCGACGACCGAGACGCCTGTTCGGGGGTAGACAGTATCAATGATGCAGGTGACAAACAAAGATACGGGTTTGTATTTTGGTGAGGGGCGTACAGCTTCAGCCATTGTGTTTTCCTATAAAATTTTCCATGAAAGCGGTTGGGATTATAGCGAATAACCACAGCCAGGTCTATTGGACTGGTTGTAGCCATTCTGCCAAAAAAGTAGGATGGGAGAAAATTTCGCAAAGAGTCTCAGGCGCGACCATCTTTGAAAGGAATAATAATGCATTACACCTTTCGCCATGCCACATCAGAAGACGCTGAGTTGATCGCCCAGCAGCGGCGGGCGATGTTTACCGAAATGGGCTTTCACGATTACATTCACACTGAAGGCATTGATGAAGCATTCTGTGACTGGGTCCGTCCACGACTGGCGAACGAAGAATATGTGGGCTGGTTCGCACTGGCGGAGGATGGCAGCATCATCGGCGGGGCGGGCCTGTGGCAGCGGGATGGCACACCGCTGGCGATCAGCCTGGATACGGCGCGTGGTTATGTGATGAATGTTTATGTGGACCCAGAGCATCGCCGCCAGGGGGTAGCCCGTGGCCTGATGACCCTCATGCTCGATTGGTGCCACGCGCATGACCTCCGCGCCATCAGCCTGCACGCCAGCGAAGCGGGCAAGCATCTGTACGAAAAACTGGGTTTTGAGCACAGCAATGAGATGCGCGTCTTTCTCCGCTAGACTGCTATAATCAGCCACGGGAGGCGAATCATGAGCTACGACATCACGACCATCAGCGTCGACTCGCCCTTTGGCGTGTCATTCGGCAACAACTTCTATCAGGCAGACAACGCCAGCCGCAAGCTGATGGTGATTCTGCCCGGACGCGGCTATCAGGTGGAGCATCCGGCCCTGTTTTACACGGTCTTTCTGGGGTTGGAGAACGGCTTTGATGTGCTGCCGGTGCAGTATGGCTTCCAGGTAAAGCGCACCAATCTTGACACGTCGCAGATGCCGCTGCTTATGCAGGATGTGGACATCGCCGTGCAGCAGGTGCTGCCGCGCGGTTATCAGGATATTTGCATCGTGGGCAAGTCACTCGGCACACCGCTGGCGGTGGAGCTGATCACCCGCCTGGATGCAGCCCGCAAATCGCTCATCTTGCTGACACCCATTTCACTCGCCCTCCAATCCTCACCCCCTGTACCAACACTGGCGGCCATTGGCACCGCCGATAATTTCTATTCCGCTGACACCATCGCCCAGATGCCGGAGATCGAATGGGTGGTGCTCGATCAACTCAACCACGGCCTTATCAAGGACAATGACTGGCACGCCACCATCCAGGCCCAACACACTGTACTCGAACGCTGCGACCAATTCATCAAGGATAACCACACATCATGACCACCAATCATTGGAACTCGGCCCTCTACGATAGCAAACATCGCTTTGTCAGCGACTTTGGCGAGGATATGGTGACAATTCTGGCCCCCCAGGTCGGCGAACGCATCCTTGATGTGGGCTGCGGCACCGGTCACCTGACAGCCAAAATCAACAGCCTGGGCGCGGACACCCTCGGCGTCGATCACGCCGCCAGCATGGTCGAACAGGCCCGGCATAACTACCCGCACCTGAGCTTTGAAGTGGCGAATGGCGAAACAATGCGCTTTGACCAACCCTTCGATGCGGTGTTTTCCAACGCGGCCCTGCATTGGATGAAAAATGCCCCGGCAGTGGTCGAATCCATCTGGCACGCCCTCAAACCAGGCGGGCGCATGGTCATCGAGATGGGCGGCAAGACCAACGTGCAGATCATCTGGACGGGCCTGTGCGATGCACTGGTCGCGGCAGGCTATCCCCGCCCAACAGATAGCCCCTGGTATTTCCCCAGCATCGGGGAGTATGCCGGCCTGCTGGAAAATCAGGGTTTCCAGGTCGGCTATGCGCTGCATTTCAAGCGCCCCACACCCTTTGAAGGCGAGGATGGGATGCGCAACTGGATGGCGATGTTTACCAACAACATCCTGTGCGATCTTTCCCCCGCTGAGCAGGACGCCATCATCAGCGATGTCGAAGACCGCCTGCGTCCCGAACTCTACCAGGATGGACGCTGGGTGGGCGATTATGTCCGGCTGCGGGTGATCGCCTACAGGGGGCAGGCATGAGCGCAGAGTCCTACCCGCTTTATGATTATGGCGGCAGCGGCCCGGTTATCCACATGGCGCTGGCAAACGGCTTCCCGCCGGAAACCTATGAACCGCTGCTGCACCCGCTGACCGACCGCTATCACGTGGTTTGCCTGCCACCACGCGCGCTCTGGCCGGGGATCGGCACACCGCCGGAAATGCCCGGCACCTGGAGCAATCTGGCAGATGATCTGCTGGAGGGGCTGCGCCAGCACAATTTGACGCAGGTCATCGCCATCGGCCATTCCTTTGGGGCCATCGCCTCGATGCTGGCTGTACTGCGCCAGCCGGAGCGCTTTCGCGGGTTAGTCCTGCTTGACCCGACGATTTTCGCGCCGGAAGCGATGGCCGCCATGAAAGCAATGCGCGAACAGGGGACCATCGCCCGGATGCCGCTGGTGGAGCAGGCTCGAGTGCGGCGTGATGTCTTTAATAGTGAGCAGGAAGCCTTTGAATACTGGCGCGAAAAGCCTTTATTCCGCGATTGGTCAGACGAAATGCTGTGGATTTACACCCGCAGTATGGTGACTGCCAATGGCAGCGGCTTGCGCTGGCCGCGCGAGTGGGAGGCTTATTATTACGCCGGTTTTTATCCCGAAGCCGGGGAAGACCTGGCGCGCCTGCCCCTGCCCACGCTGATAATCGCAGGCGGCGCGACCAATGCCTTCGTGCCGGAAGCCGCCGCTAAAGCGCGTGACACACTGCCTGCGGCGACCCATATCACCATCCCCGATCACGGCCACCTCTTTCCGCACAGCGCGCCCGATGCCACCCGCCAGATCATCGAAGACTGGTTGGCAGCGCTGGATTGAGTACTCAGGCTGGTGCGGACTGGCGCTGACTGTTCAGGAAGCTGGGCAGCAACCGCAGTGACCGGCGTCGGCGATAGCTTTGGATCAGCAGCAGCACGGCGAACAACAGCAAACTGCTGAGCACCACGGAAAACTGGTGATAATAAAAGGACAGGATGTTGATCACCGTCAGCGTGAAAATGAGACTGGCGGAGCCAACCTGGACAGCAGCTTCATCCCGGTGCAGCAAAAACGCCACCAGCGTCAGCAGAATCAGCAGCCCGTTGATGCCCTCCATCAGCACCAGCGCCAGATACCAGACCAGGCTGTTCATGCCGCTGACTTGCGGGTTGGAGACGAGGATCGAAGAGATCAGCTCCGAGAGCAAATCCCGCCGCCCAAACACCAGCAGCAGCGCCGTGCCAAACCGAATCGCGCCCAGCATTCCCATAAACACGAAGATTATCACCAGCAGGCGGCGCATAGTGGCGATGGGCAGCCAGCGCAGTTCAAACTCACCCCACTGTCGCAGCAGCCGCTGGTAAAAGCGTTCACGATCCGGCACGATGCGCACCGCGCCGGATTGCAGGTAATCGAGCAGGGATGAGGCCAGTGCCGCCAGATCAGGCCGTTGAGTCTGCTGGCACAGCGGTTTTAACCGCGCCACCAGTTGCGCATGTTCGCTCACTTCCAGGTCATCGTCCAGCACTTCCTGAATATCAGCCAGGATGCTGTACATCTCCGCCCGCACCCCGGTTTCCCGCTCCTGGCGCAGAAACAGATAGACCATGACGATGATGATGAAAGCCGCGTAGATGATAGGCGCAGCCAGGGGGAAGAAATAATCGTTGCTCTGCGTGATGAACTTGCCCACTTCGTCAATGAACAGTCCCACACCCACGCCTGCCAGCACCGCCGCCAGTGTATACAACCAGTGGTTGATAAACACCAGCGTGATGATGACCGCAATCACCAGCAGCAGGCCGCCCCACAGCGCGTGAGCAAAGTGAAAAATCTCACTCCCGATTTGCGGATAACCGGTTAATTCCAGAAACAGGCGGGTGATGACCACCGCACCGCCAAACGCCAGCAGCATGAGCAGAACGCGCACCGGCGCTCTGGGGTCCATTACCGGTTGGTGTAAGGTCTTTTGAGGCATCATTCCCCCTTCAGATCTGCCTGCCAGCTACCCCGCAGAACAGAACGATTGTTCCATTTTTATGCTATACTCTATTTGGGCAAAGTATAACGTATCTTCATGTTCCGGTTGACAGAATACCAGGAGATAATGCGGCTTATGGCAGAAAATTCGCGTATAAAAGCAGTCGAGCGTGCGACTGGCAGGACATGGGAGGAGTGGTTGCAATACATGGACCGCATTGACGCCAAAAATCTGAGCCACCATGAGATTGCGTCCAGGCTGCTGGAAGAACTCGATGGCAAGATTGACAACATCGGCTGGTGGGCGCAGGCAACCACTGTCGCCTACGAGCAGCATATCGGGCGGCGAATCCCTGGGCAGCGCCCCGATGGCACCTTTCAGACCAGTGTCAGTAAAGCGACCACCCTCGGCATGCAGGAACTAATGGATAAATGGGAGAATTTCGCTGCCGGGGATCAGGAAGTGTCCGCCTTGATTGCGGATGAGGCGCGGGTCAGCGGCACGGAAAAGCGCATCACCTGGCGCACCAAAGGGCATGATGGCTCATCCATCCGTGTCACCAGTGAACCCAAAAAGAATGGAACCGCGTCGATCATCGTGAATCACATGGAGCTGCAAACAAACGAACTCAATATGGAGGCCAAAGCAAAATGGTCGTCCATAGTGGAGCGTTTTTTAGAAACACTTTGACTCTCAGGCTAAGGTGTCGAAGCGCTGACTGCCGTCAATCTCCAGCACCAGATCCGCGCCAAACGCCTGTGCCGGAGTCAGCGCACCCACCGGATGCTCATCCTGCAATCGTTCGACACAGCGCAGCGCCGAAAGCACCGTAAAGCGATAGGGTTCGGCAGTTTGCAGCCAGCCCTCAACGGTCTGACCATCTGCTGCCGAGGCACGCGCCCACAATTGCGCGCTGCCGCGCTGCTGGCGCTGTTCGTTCGGTCCCTGCGTCACCAGCCCCATCACACGTGCAGCCAGCTCGACCACTGGTGGCAGGTTGAGCAGTGGACTGAGCAGGCGAGCAGCCCGCATCATCCAGCGTGCGAAGACCATATAAG
>JAIOHN010000530.1 GCA_019912985.1 Anaerolineae bacterium
ATGCTGGCCTGCCTCTCGCCTTCCGGCATATCAAAACCAGGCGAACGGAAAGTAACAGGCAGTTTGGCAAGCAGGCTCTCCTTCAAATATGACACCAGATAATTCTGATATTCGTCTATATGTGCCTGATCGAGTCCGGCAAAAAGCTTGATCGCTGCAGTTAGACCGAAGAATTTGACGACGTCTGATGTACCAGTGCATTCGAATCGCCTCAAGTCGTAGATCTCGGCATCGCGATATCGATAAAAGCCATCGCCGAGATTAACAGGTTCCAGAAGCGGTATCAGCTCATGCTCTGCCCTGACCATGGCGATACCGTTGGGGCCGCCAAGCCACTTGTGCCCGGCGCCGACCCAGAGCGGATAGCGGTCCGGTCGACAGGGACCATTGCCGGGTGCATGCGCACCATCTACCAGCAAAGGCAGTTCGAGCAATTTCAGACTTTCGCTAAGTAGCGTCAGGTCAGGGCGCCAGCCGGTATGACAGTCGACTTCGCTGACTAGAATCAACCTGGTATCAGGTGAGATCCGGTTAAGCAAGCTCATGCAGAATTGTTCGCTGGTCATGTCATTTTCGACATTGAGACGCCGCACTTTAACACCACGGGTATCCTCCAGATAACGCAAGATCGTATCGACACTCTTATGCTCGCGATCAGTGGTAAGCAGCTCATCAACAGGTTTTTTCAAGAAACTGCCCAGGATCAACTGCAGACCATGGGTAGTGTTGTCGACAAACAGAAGTGACTCCGACTCAACGCCAAGAAGTTGTCCCGCCGCTTGCCGAGCCTCTTCCAGTATCTCTTTCTCGATAAAGGTCATCCTGGTCGGATTGACATTAAATGCGCGCCATCCTTTGGAAATCGCCTCCAGGACTGAGGTTGGCTTGCGTCCCACGCTACCAGTGTTTAAATATGTTGCGCGCAAATCGCCTGCCATCCAGTCCGGATACTCTTGCTCGCAAATGCTCTTATGCCGCTCGTCCAGCCTGATCTTGGCTGTATAACTCGATTTGGCGTTCATTAATCTAATTTCCTCCGCCCTACCCCCGGAAAACCGCATGTAAACCGGCGCAGATCTTCGATATAATAGACTCGCATTCCACAAGACCTCAATCTAGGCAAGAACAGCAAAGCAAGAACAGCAAAGAAGGAAAGCTATGTTGGCAGAAGGCGAAGCAGCATTTTTCGGACTCTTTGGGCTATTTGCGATTATGCTTCTTCTGGGTTTAGCACAGAACCGCGGATGGCTTCCGTTCATTTAGTTCCTTACCCAAATGTCATCTCCATTATCCAGCGAAACCGAAACCTCGGCGAACACCAGATACTCGGTCAAGGTCGGACTGTGGCGCAATCTTGCTACCGTCTCACTTAGCGTCGGTATTTTATTTCTGTCCTCATGCACGGACCTGGGCAGTCACGGCAACAAAGAGCTGGCGAAGAACATCCATCTGGAGCTGGTCGACTGGCATATAGTCGGACTCTGGGTAATTAACTGTCCGGTTTGTTGGATAAGAGTGAACAATTACAACAACGTACCAATCAAGAACGTTTGCTTCCGTTATAAAACCTTCGGTTATGACGGCGAACTATTGACGGTCGGCACCTATACCATAGAC
>JAIOHN010000531.1 GCA_019912985.1 Anaerolineae bacterium
GGATCATGCGGATGCGATTCAACGCGATCACCCGCAGCCAGTTGTACAACTTGTCTACACTCTCCGCTTCAAAATCATGAATCTTCTGGACAGCAATCCGCCAGGTTTCCTGTTCGACATCATCAGTGTAATCCGCAGGTAGGCCACGTTTCCTGAGGGATATCACGATGTCATTACGGAGATCTGCCGCATAGTTTGTGACAAGATCACTCCAGGCGTCTTCGTTCAACGCTTTCAGGAGCGTGAGCCACTGAGCGTCCCATGAAATTATGCCGGCAGTTGCTGTCGTGATTTCATAATCATTATCAGGCATACTGCACTCCCAAAACTCTGGCTTATTATCCTATTTAATGCCGTCCTCACGGATTTGTCTACGAATTTGTTTCGATTTGTAGACAAAATCGGTACCAAGGTCATCAAATCTATAGGCAATACTGCACCTGGATCTGTCAACGCATAGAGAAGGGAGCACTACGCCTGTAATTCCCAATCTGGCAAGCTGTCGGATGGTGCTGGTTGAGGCCAATCAGCACATTCGGCAGTTTTATATGGGAACCGAGGAGGAGCGGAGATTGATCAATACGTCGAACGAACAGACTGCTGACGCAGGCTGGGAGACGATGGCTGCTTATCGCGTCGAATTCCAGCGCCGCCAGCAATCGCCCGGTGTGTACACCTATCGTACCCGGGTCGCACATGCCCAGAGCCGCAATAATCAGACCTGGCGCGGCTTGCAGATGAGCACCGCCAACCGCTGGCTGAGCCAGCATTTTCGCGGTCTGCAACTGCCAGAGGATGCGTATACCACTGACCCCGAACTCTATGTCCAGATCGTTCGGGTACAGGTTTTGCAACCGCCGGATACGGACCAGCCACAGATTATCTGTGAAGGCCGTCACATCATCTGCGGCGTCATTCAGGCAGGTCAGGCGTTTAAGCTGCAAGTTCACTTTATCGCGTCGGACCTTACCCCCCACAATCCCCACAGTTATAACGCCCAGTTTTATGTCTATAACCGTGATTCCGCTGGATTTCGGCATCTCGGCACCAGCGCACTCCAGCCTTATTTTGCTGAGCAGGAGGGCTACTCGCTGACGCTGGAGGGTGCGCAGTTGGAGGCAGGCAATTATCGCATGGAGATCGTGGTGCGCATCCACTGTAATGAGCGTCCGATGATTGGCTATGTGGAAGTACCAGTGCTGCAAGTGATTTGATTATTCGCTATCATTGAGCGCATGTTGATCATTCTTTTTGGACAACCCGGCGCTGGGAAAAACTTTGCGGGCCGAATCTTCGCAGAAGACTTCGGCTTTACCTTTTATGATGCCGACGATGATCTGCCGCCAGAGATGCGCGCAGCCATCCAGCACAAGCAGATTGCGACTGATGCCATGCGCGCAGCGCACCTGGTGAATATCATCGCGCGGGTGGCGCAGTTGCAGGCGCTGACCAGCGATATTGTCGTCTCTGGCGGCTTTTTTAAAGAGAAACAGCGGCGCGCGTTTGTGGAGGCTTATCCCGACGCGCGCTTTGTGTTGGTGGAAACTGCGCTGGAAATCCGCCGTCAGCGGCTGCGCCACCGCCAGCATCACCTGGCCGACCTGGATTACGCCGAGAAAATCTTCGCGCAGTTCGAGCCGCCGCAGCTTACTCACGCGGTATTGGAAAACGATGCCGGTCGTGCCGAACTCAAGACGCAAATCACGCAGCTGCTGCACGCGTGACCGGAACGTGAGCTAATCCCTCACTCGGCCTGTTCGCCACCTGCAAACGCCACATAAGCGCCTAAAGCGATCAGACTCGCCCCGGTGAACATCTGCTGGCCTTTGCGCAAGCGCGAGCGGGTTTTGAGCTGGTAACCTATGGGTCCGGCGAGGGTCGCCACGATGACATCCACCGATGTGTTCAGAAACACGGAGATACTGCCGAGGATGACAAACTGCGCCACAATCGCGCCGTCAGGGTTGATGAACTGCGGGATAAATGCCAGAAAGAACAAAGCGGTTTTGGGATTCAGGACTTCGGTCAGGATGCCCTGATACAGGGCGCGTTTGCCTTTGGATGGGGTTTCGGCTTCATCTGTAAACGCTGCGTTGCGCTCCAGGATCGTCCGCACACCGAGATAAACCAGATAGGCTGCCCCTGCGTATTTCACAATCGAAAATGCCAGCGCTGAGGTCATCAAAATCGCCGATAGGCCGACGGCTGCCGCAATCACGTGAAACAACCCGCCAATCGCCGTTCCCACCGCCGACGCATAACCTTCACTGCGGCCACCTTTCAGGCTGCGTGTCAGCACGTAGAAAATGCCGGGGCCGGGTGTGATGGCAAGAATGAGCGCAGCGCTCAAATAGACGGCGAGTTGGGTCCACTCTGGCATGAGATCATTCTCCTACTCTTGAAGCGCGGCCACGGGTTGTGATCCATAATGGAAGTGATGGTGATCCAATTCTAAAGGAGAACGAATGCTGCGTCCAATACGTCGCCTGTCAAACCTGCTTATCATCGTGTCATTCCTGCATATTGGGGTCGTATTTGCTCAAGAAGACAGCCCACCCATCAATGATCTAGGGGTGGTTAACATTATGCCGATTGACCTGCAAGTCAATCCTTCCTCGGCGGCTTATCTCGCGCCAGATGGGTCACAACTGGCGTATCTCACACGCGAAAGCATCTGTTTTTATGCCCTGCCGGCTGTCTCAGAAACAAGCTGCACGCCGGTCCCGGAAGACGCAGGGGTGGAACTAGAATCGGCGGTGTGGTCACCGGACAGCCGCTATCTGGCTTTGATGGATAATGATGTGCTGCGCATGCTCATCGACAGTGACATCCTGCTGGTAGACAGCCAGAATGGCACACTCACTAACCTGACCGATGATGGCGCGCGGCGAATCCCGTTGGGGGATGAAAGCGAGGGGCCGCTGCCACTGATTGACCTCTCACCACAGTGGATGGATGACACCACGCTGGTCTTTATCCGCTATGAGTTGGGCGAGGAGGAGCAGTTCACACAAGGTGCGCTGTACACGCTCTCTGTGGAAGGTGGCGAGCCTGAACTGCTGCGCGAACTCACCCCCAGGCACACATCCCTGAGCATCTACCGGCTGAACTGGCTGCCCTACACGGAACAGTATCTCTATTATCATGATGATGGGCGCACGCGCATCCTGCTGGCCGTCAATGATCAAGGTCAGCAAATCGTCCTCGCGGACTCGAAAGTTGAGTCCATGCCCACGGTTTTTTCCACCATTGATCTTTCCGCCGACGGACAATACGTGCTGCGCTACGACTGGTACAACATGGGCAGACTCACGCCAGACGCACCAGTCACTGCTGAAGACAGCATCGCACAGGTGATTGATGCGGAAAGCAGCGTGACGGCGCTCATTGATCCAGCGTATTTTGTGAGAGAAGCCGGTTGGTCGCCAGCGGGTGAAGGGCTGGCGTATATCGTGAGCAACGGCCCGGAAGAAGAAAGCGGCCTTTACCTGACCTCAGCGGTCGGTGAAGCCGGGCAGCTTCTCCTGGCAGGAGAAGGTTATGGCGGCACAACTCCCTCACGGATGCAGCCGCTGACCTGGGCCAGCAACAACACCATTCTTTTGAGTGACCGGGCCGAGGGTTTTCAACTGGTACTGGTCGAACTGGGATCGTGAAGCTAAAGGGGCGTCCTGGCTGGACGCCCCATTTTCGCAAACTACTGAAACACGCCGCGCCGGATGAGCAGCTTTTCCAGCTCCACCACCCAGAAGACGAGCGTGCTCAACACCAGACAGATGGCAAGCTGGCCTGCGGTCAGCGGGTTGGTATTGAAGAGGTTGTTGAAGAAGGGCAGGTAAATCGCCAGCATCTGCAACACCACCGTCGCTACGACCGCGCCGATTAGCAGGCGATTGCCGCGCAGCCCCACGCTGAACAGCGACTCACGGTGTGAGCGCAGGCCGAGCGCGTGGCCCATCTGCGCCAGAGTGAGGAACATAAAGACCATCGTGTTCCAGGCAGGCATCCCATTGGCCGCCTCAATCCCCTGTGACCAGGCCCAGTAACCGAGCGCCACACCGCTGATTCCCAGGGTCAGTCCGATCAATACGATATGCCGCCCCAGGCCACGCCCGAAAATGCTCTCGTTGGGGGCGTAAGGCGCGCGTTTCATGCTGCCCTTTTCGGCCTGCTCGACACCCAGCGCCAACGCCGGGATGCCATCGGTAATCAGGTTCATCCACAAAATTTGCAGCGTGGTCAGCGGGATCGTCATCCCGGCGATCAACTGGGTCGCCAGCAGCACGAATAACTCACCGGTATTGCTCGCCAACAGGTACTTGATAAAGCGGCGCACGTTGTCGTAAATCGTGCGACCTTCCTCAACCGAGCTGACGATGGTCTTGAAGTTGTCATCCAGAATGACCATGTCCGCTGCTTCTTTGGAAACGGCTGTACCAGTAATGCCCATCGCCACGCCGATGTCGCTGCGCTTGAGCGCCGGGGCATCATTGACACCATCACCTGTCATGGCGACGATATGGCCGCGATTTTGCAGCGCCTGGACGATGTTGAGTTTATGCTCCGGCGAGACACGGGCATAGACCGGCACCTGCTCGACGATGGCTTCCAGTTCCTGCGGCGTCATGCCGTTCAGTTCCTGCCCGGTAATCACGCGATCATGCTCCCCGGCGATGTTCAACTGACGCGCGATGTTGAGCGCGGTCAGCGGATGGTCGCCGGTAATCATCACCGGGCGAATGCCCGCCTCACGGCAGACCGCAACCGCCTGTTTCACCTCGGGGCGCGGCGGGTCGATAATACCAACCATCCCCACGAAGATCAGGTCGTGCTCGATATTCTCCGGCTTCCATTGTTCGGGCAGTGTATCGAGATGGCGGTAAGCCATGCCCAACACACGCAAGCCATTCTGCGCCATCTCATTATTGGCCTGCTCGATGCGGCTGCGCAGCGTATCGCTTAAAGGCACCACTGATTCATCCAGCCAGGCGTGGGTGCTGACATCCAACAGGCTGTCAACCGCGCCCTTGCTGAAGGCGATATACGCCGCCTGTTCATCCAATGCCATCACATCGGCCAGATAATGCGTTTCCCTGGCCGTCAGCGCCTGGGGATGGTGATGAACAGTCGTCATGCGCTTGCGGTCGGACGAAAATGGCACTTCACCCACACGCGAAAAATCACGATCAAGCGCGTCTTTGTGCAACCCAAAACGCTCCGCCGCCAGCACCATTGCGCCTTCGGTCGGGTCCCCGATAGCGATCATCTCGCCGCTGCTGTCGCTATCCAGGATCGCATCATTGCACAGCATGTTCCCCGCCATGAGCAGCGCATGGGCCGGGTCACGCGGTTGGTGACTGCCATTGGCGCGAATCACGCCATCAATCCCCTTGGCGATCACGGTTTCGATATCACTGGTATCCCCGGCGACATCGACCACCTGCACGCGCATCTTGTTCTCGGTCAGCGTGCCGGTTTTATCGGAGCAGATGGTCGTGATGGAGCCGAGGGTTTCGACAGCAGGCAGCTTGCGGATGAGCGCCTCGCGCTTAAACATCCGCTGCGCGCCTAATGCCAGCGCGATAGTCACCACCGCTGGCAGCCCTTCCGGCACGACCGCGACAGCAATCGCCACCGCGTTCAGCAGCACCATGTCGAACGTAAGGCCGGTAATCAGGCCGATCGCGACAGCAATGCCCATGACGATCACCGCTGCGATCAGCAGCACTTTGCCGACTTCGGCCATCCGGCGCTGCAAGGGCGTCGGCTCGTTTTCGACCGATTGAATCAGTTCGGCGATGCGGCCCAGTTGGGTTTGCATCCCGGTTTCCACGATCAGCGCGGTGCCACGGCCATAGGTAACTGAGGTTCCCATATAGACCATATTGCGCCGGTCACCGAGCGGGAGATCCGCACTCGCCAGCGGGGCGATGTCTTTTTCCACCGGCTGCGATTCGCCGGTCAAGGAGGCTTCCTGCACGCTCAGATTGACCGCTTCGACCAGACGTCCATCCGCCGGGATGATGCTGCCTGCTTCCAGCAGCACCATATCCCCGGGGACAAGATCGCGCGATTGAATATCGAGCACACGCCCACCGCGCCGCACCCGCACCAACGGGGCCGCCATCTTCTTGAGCGCGGCCATCGCCTGTTCTGCGCGATATTCCTGCACCACGCCCAACACTGCGTTGAGGATGACAATCGCGGTGATGGCGATAAAGCTGTCCATTTTGCCTAGAAAGGCCGAGATGACCGCCGCGAAAATCAGCAGCAGCACCAGCGGGTTGGTGATCTGCTCCCATAAAATGACCAGTGGGCTTTTGAGAGGCTTTTCGACCAGCTCATTCAGGCCATAACGTTCCAGGCGCGCGACTGCTTCGCCTTCGCTCAGACCATTTTCGATACTGGTACTTAGCTGGTCGAGGGTATCGGTATGCGTCTGCACATGCCAGACCTCGGTCAGTTGCTGTTCTTTGAGTGCCATATAGACTCGTTTGTTCTCCGTGTTTTATTATTTGATAGAAATGCCTGGGAATAAAAAGATGATCGTCATACTTATCTCAGAACATCATATTTATATAGCGCAAAAACTTCAATAAAGGTGCGCTTATACTCCCCCTACACATTGGGGGTTTGCTCGCGTCGTTTTTTGCATGGAGGGTAAACATTCATCTGGCATTTATTTTTAATGCCAACGGTATATGACTTAGCCTTGTTTTATAATGAGCACACTTAAGTTAGTTTGTAGGGGTCTGCCATGCGCAGATTATTTGAGCGATTTGATGTTCGCGTCAGTGTGACCTATGGCACTGTTGCAAGCCTGTGGATCATTTTCTCGGATCAGATACTGGCCGCTGTGTTTGCCGGTAACCCATCCCTGTTGGTGACGATCAGTGCCATTAAAGGGTTGGCTTTTGTCAGCCTAACGATGCTGGTGCTGTTCGCCGTACTTCGTAGTGAATTGCGCAAGCAAGAGCAATTGAAACAGTCTTTACAGAATGACATCACTGAACGCACACAAACACTGGAAGCACTGCGCCACTCGGAGAATCGTTTTTCCACCATTTTCCACCGGAGTTCTATTCCGATCAGTATCTCCCAGGTCGAAGACGCTCGTCTGGTTGATGTCAATGACGCATTGGTGAACTTATTCGGATACAAGCGAGAGGACTTGATTGGGCGTTCCGCACTGAAGGTGGGCATATGGATTGACCCGGAAAAACGAGCACAGGTTGCCGAGACCGCCGCTCAATTGGGGAGTGTACGCAATATCAAATTGCAGGCACATACCAAAAGTGGTGAAACAGTCTATCTGCTCACTTCATCCGAGTTGATTGATCTTGGTGATGTACCCCATACGGTGACCATGTTTATAGACATCACCGAGCAGCAAAAAATGGAGGAACAGCTCCAATATCAGGCGATGCTGCTCACCAATGTCTCCGACGCGGTCATCTCCACCGATACCAACTTCAACATTCGCAGTTGGAACCCAGCAGCAGAAGCAATTTATGGCTGGAGCGCTGAGGAAGCCATCGGAAAATCCGTAACGGGCCTCGTCGCAGGTGAATACCCAGGGACAACACGGGAAGAAGTCCTGAAGCATTTTGAATCTGATGGCATGTGGCAAGGTGAGGCCATTCACCGACGCAAAGATGGCAGCACGATCTATTTACTGACATCGACTTCCTATGTCGCTGATAGTGATGGCAATCGCATCGGTGTTGTTTCGGTCAATCGTGACATCACAAAGCGCAAGCAGATGGAATTGGCGCTGCGCGAAAGCGAACAGCGCTTCCAAAGGGTGGCGGACAGCGCTCCGGTGATCCTTTGGATGAGTGATCCTGATTGTAACGTGACATTTATCAGCCAGGGATGGTACGACTTTACTGGGCAGTCAGAAGCTACTGGTTTTGGTTGGGGCTGGCTCGACGCATTGCATCCGGATGATCGTGAGCGAACAAAAACGATGTTCCGTGACTTTAATGAGCAACAGGTCTCTTTTCAGATTGAATATCGTGTGCGCCGGCAGCTAGACGCATCATACGGGTGGGTGATTGCGACAGGCACTCCGCGTTACACAGATGGCGGCAAATTCCAAGGCTATATCGGCTCGGTGATTGATGTAACTGAACGCAAGCGAGCGCAGCAAGACTTGCAGAAGGCTGAACAACAACGCATCAGGCTCGAAAAAGAAAAGGAAGTGTTACAGCTTAAAGAGCGTTTCCTTTCGGTAGTCTCTCACGAGTTTCGCACACCGCTGGCGGTTATTACCTCCTCCGCTGAACTGATATACCGTTACTATGATCGTTTAACGCGCGAGCGACAACTTGAGCATGTGCAGGAGATCCTCTCACAAGCGCAGTTTATGGTCAGTTTGATGGAGGATGTCCTGACCGTCAACAAAGCGCGGGCGGGCAGGTTGGAATTCAATCCAGTGCGGTTAAATCTGATCGATTTCTGCCAGACGACCCTGGAGCGAATCCAGGCGGTTGACCAGGGCAAGCATCATTTTCATTTTCTCTATGAAAACGAATCGCTTCCGGTGATGATGGACGAAAAACTCTTGCAGCATATTCTGGTCAACCTGCTGTCCAATGCGGTGAAGTATTCGCCCGAAGGCAGCGAGATTCGCCTGGAAGTCAAACAGCAGCATGGTAATATTGTGCTGCGACTGAGCGACCAGGGGATTGGCATTCCATCAGAGAGCCTGTCAAAACTCTACGATCCCTTCTATCGGGCGAATAATACCGGCACGATTGGCGGCACCGGCCTGGGCATGACTATTGTGAAGGAAAGTGTCGATCTTCATGGTGGTACGATCACCTGCGAAAGCGAACCAGGTATTGGCACCACCTTTACCGTCACGCTCCCCGCCTTATAAACACCAAATTTCCCGCCGCACGTCGTAACATTTGGTAATAATCTCGTTTAAACCCTGTAATTTAACATGGCAGTGGTATAAGGCATCTTTGCCAGTGACATGGGCAAAGTGCAAAGGCGCATTAAAAAACCAGTGAAAATATCAGAAATTTGTAGAACAAAAATGATAAAGCCGTAACGAAATTTAGACCAACTGTCCCTGTCATGTATAATGAAATAAGACATCATTATGTCAAAAGCAAAACATTAGAGAGGGAAATGTTTGTGACCACATCTAAGGCCGTAGAGACACAGGGAGGTAATGACGAACCGCTAATCGTCATCGCCTCGAATCGAGGGCCTTTTTCGTTTAAAGCCCAAAAGGACGGAACGTATATCACCAAGCGCTCACCGGGCGGGCTAGCTACGGCATTGGCCGCGTTGGCCGCCAGCCGTGATGTGCTATGGGTCGCCGCTGCGTTGAGCAAAGGCGATCATCAATGGGCAGAAGAACACAACGATGAGCCGCAGGAAGTGGGCGGCATCCAACTGAAATTCGTGCGCCCCACCAAGAAAGCCTATGAGCGCTACTATAACGTGATCAGCAATCCGCTGTTGTGGTTTATTCAACACCAGTTGTGGGATTACCCACGCAAGCCAAGTATCACCAGCGAAACCTGGAAAGCATGGGAGCGGGGTTACGTAGCGATCAACCAGTTGTTCGCCGAAACTATTGCCGATCTGGTCGAGCATGTGAACCGCCCGGTCATCATCCTGCCGCAGGATTATCACCTGTACATGATGCCGCAGTTCCTGCGCGATCGCCTGGGCTTCAATGTGCAAATTCAGCCATTTGTCCATATTCCCTGGCCCAGCCCCGATGCCTGGCGCATTCTGCCGTTGGAGATGCGCAATCGCATCCTGATCAGCCTGCTGCAATCCGACCGGGTGGGCTTCCAGACCAAGCGTGACGGCTTCAACTTTGTGCAGACCTGCCGCTTCTACTTGCAGGATGCCCATTCACACGGCAGCCGTGATTCCATCCACTTTGAGGGGCGCAAAGTAAGCGCGCCAAGCTATCCCATCTCAGTGGATGTGAAAGCGCTGGAAACCATGATGGAAGAACCGGAAACCAAGATGTTCCGCGAGCAAATTCGCAACTTTGTCATGGGCCATCAGGTGATCCTGCGTATTGACCGCGTCGAGCCAAGTAAGAACATCCTGCGTGGCCTGGAAGCCTTCCGCACGCTGCTGGAGCGTCACCCGGAGCATGTGAATCATGTGCAGATGCTGGCGCTGTTGGTCCCTTCCCGTATGGAAGTGGACGAATACCAGAGTTATTTGCAGGAGATCATGGCGATCGCCGGGATGATTAACGCCGAATATGGCGATGGTGATTGGGAGCCGGTGCGTATCCTGCTGGGCAACAACTACCGCCGTGCGATGGCGGCCATGCAGCTTTACGATGTGCTGCTGGTCAACCCAATCGCGGATGGGATGAATCTGGTCGCCAAAGAAGGGGCGCTGGTCAATCAGAATGATGGTGTGATCGTGCTTTCCGAACATGCCGGGGCATTCTATGAGCTGGGCGATCATGTGCTGTCTGTCTCGCCCTTCGACATTTTCAGCACTGCCGAGGCGCTGCATCAAGGTCTGACGATGACCCTGAGCGAACGCCGGGAACGCGCGGAAGCGCTGCGTGCTAAGGTGCAAAAGAATGACGTACAGCGCTGGTTCTACGATCAGGTGGAGGACGCGCTGGAGGCACTCAGCAGCCAGGATAAGAATGACTCCACATCAGAAACACCTGAAGCCATCAAATCCGCACTTTCCTGAACGATGACGGGCATATCTGCGGACTCCACCCCGATCCCGACCGCGTGACAGCGGCCCTGTTCGCGCAGTTGCCGCGCTTTTGAGAGTGCGTCGGCATCGGTAGTGTCGTCGCCCAGGTAGACCGCAGCATCCAACCGGTAGTCCCTGACCAACATCTCGAACGCGCTGCCCTTATCAACATCAATCGGCGGGCGCAGCTCAAAAATCATCCGTCCGGCGAAACATCTCAGCCCGTGTTGTGTGGCAATCTGCTGCATGACCGGGCTGAATTTCTGCTCAGCGGCGGCGGGATCGGCAGTCTGCCGGTAGTGGATGGAAAGAGTCGCGCCTTTGTCCTCGACCAGCATTCCCGGATCAACCTGCCCATGTAGATCACGCAAGGCGGCTTCCAGTGCCGGGCGATGCTGAAGCGCTTCGGGTGTGAGCTGCACCTGTTCATCCACCCATTTTTCCAGGCCGTGATTGCCCATGTAGACCAACTGTGGCAATCCGGCACGCGCGGTGAGATCGGTCACGGCGCGTCCTGACACCAGCGCCACCAGCGCCAGTTTCTTTTGCAGCGCAGCCAGCAGTTCTTTGCTGCGCGGCGTGATCTGTGCGGCGTCCGGTTGATCGACAATCGGGCTGAGGGTGCCATCCATATCGCTGATCAGGCCAACACGTCCCGGCCCGGTCAACGGCTTGAGTAAAGTCTCGGTGGCCTCATGCCAATACATAAGCATTTGCTCCTGTGATGGTTAGCGAATTGAGTCGAAAATGAGGAAGAAACAGGGCGGTTAACGATCAAAAATTTGTCTGACTGACAGCTTGAATCCTGGCAGGAGGAGGCCCCCATCCAGCGTGTCGTCTGTAGTAAGAACCTGTACTGGCTGACCTGGAGCATGAATGTCAATGGCTTGCGCCTCCGGGTCTACCACCCAGACGACCGTGCCAGCAGCCAGATAATTGGTGACTTTTATACGCAGCACACGCTCATCGTCCGTGGGAGAAATGACCTCAACAGCCAGGTCAGGCGCAAGAGAATTCCATGATTCGCGACAGGGTTCAGGCTGACGCTGGCGCGAGATAAAGCCCACATCCGGGATGTAACGCTCGCCTGCCACACTGTAACCACCGTCCGCGCCGGTTACGCGTCCTAATGCATATTCCTCGGTGAAGGTCACAAGGTAAGCGGCCAGATAGGCGGCAATCATGGACGCATAATTATTCGACACCACCTCGACAATTTCTCCCCCCACCAGCTCCAAATGCCGGTCCTGATTCTCCGGCTGCTGGATGAATTGCTCAAAGGCTTGTGCTGTGTATAGTCGTTTCTGGACAGCCATCCACATCCCTCTCGAACTAATCGCATTGTAGCATAGGGAGTCTGTCAGCCATAGCAATTCCCATCAAAATGCGCAAAACTAACGTCACCACGCTGATAAACCGATGGAGATTAATTGAGTACCCCCTTCTTTGCACTGACGACTCGCGGACTAGAGCCAGTCGTTGCGGCGGAACTGGCCGCGATGGATGGTGTGAGCCTGCATGAACAGGCTTACCGCCGCGTTCACGCCGTCATGGATGGCGACCTACGCTTGCTGGCAGTGATCCGCACCGCAGACGATGTGTTTCTGGAAGTCGCCGCCTGGGAGCAGATTCGGCACACCCGCGATATGCTGCCCGAGTTTACCGATCTCAGCGCGGCACTGGAATTGCAAGCTGCGATGGATCATCTGCAAACGGTGCGTCCACTGCCACAGCCAGTGAGCTTCTCCGTCACGGCCAATTTTGTCGGCAAACGCAACTACAACTATCATGAGATTAAAGCGGCTGTATCCACCGGTGTCCTGCAGCGTTACCCTGAGTGGACCTATGCCGATGATGATCAGGATGCCCGCCTGAACGTACGTGTGTTCATTGAGCATGAGCACGCACTTGTGGGTGTGCGGCTGACCGAGACGCCCCTACATCGCCGCTCTTATAAACAACAATCGCTGGAAGGGTCGCTAAAGCCGCCTGTGGCCGCCGCCATGATCCAGCTCGCCGGGCTGCGCGCCGGACAGACACTGCTCGACCCGTTTTGCGGCAGCGGCACGATCCTCATCGAAGCGGCGCAGCAGGGTTTGATCGCTATCGGGGGCGATGTTAACCGGCAGGCATTACAGATCAGCCAGGAGAATGCAGTTCACGCCCAAAAGCAGCTTCTGCTGGCGCAATGGCAGGCACAGCATCTGCCGCTGGCCGATCAAAGTGCTGCCGCCGTTGTGAGCAACCTCCCCTGGGGCAAGCAGGTCAAAGTCGATGACTCGCTGCGCACGCTCTATCACTGCGCCTATGAGGAAATGCAGCGTGTCGTCGTGTCTGGAGGAGTGCTTGTGTTACTCACGACCCTTCCAGAGCTGATCCCCGCAGCGCCAGAGCAGTCGTTTGAGATCAGCGTCTATGGTCAAAATCCGCAGGTGATGATCTTCCGCCCGTAGAACGCAAAACGGGGCGCAACATGGTCACGCCCCGTAAAAGTTACTCAGTCAGATAGGTTACTCGCCGGGCATCAGCACGGCATCAATGACATGGATTACGCCATTGGTCGCGTCAATATCCCGCGTCACGATCTGCGCGTCGTTGATGAAAAGACCTTCATCGGTGGAGGTGATCGTCACCGTATCCCCGTTTGAGTCACTGGTCACGACCTGCAACCCACCATCGTCGGTCATCCCGGCAACCCAGGTCGGGGTGGCGGCATCGTCCATCATCTCGCCGCTCAGTTGAGCCGCAAGGTCATCGGCATAGATGCGACCATTGACCACATGATACAGCAGCACATTGGTCAGCGTCTGCTGGTCTTGCAGCACTGTGTTGAGCGTATCCTCGCCCAGCGCTTCAAAAGCGGCATCGGTCGGCGCAAACAAGGTCAGCGAGACGTCTGGATCAGAGAGTGTTTCCAGCACTGCCGGGTCGGCTGTAGAAAGCGCCGACAGCAGGGTCGTGAACTCTGGTGTGTCCTCATTGCCTGCCATATCGACAATCACCTGGTCAATAGTGCGATCATCCGGGAAGATCACGGCTTCAATCACATGGATCACGCCATTGCTGGCGGTCACGTCAGCCATATCCAGGTTCAGCGGCGCACCATCAATCAGGATGTTGCCGCTGGTCGAGCCGGAGAGATCGATATGCTGGCCGTTCAGGGTCGGCAGGGTCACGGTCTGGCCTTCATTCGCATCCAGCGCGTCCATCAGGTCCTGAGTCGTATAAATCCCAGGGACGACGTGGAAGGTCAGGATGTTCGCCAGCACTTCCGGGCTTTCCATAATCTGGTTGAAACCTTCTTCGCCCATGAAGTCTTGCAGTGCTGCGAAAGCCGCATCACTGGGCGCAAACACGGTAATCTCTGCATCCGGGTCAGTCAGTGTTTCCAGCACCAGCGGGTCAGCGGCCTGGACTGCGGCCAGCAGCGAGGTGAACTGGGCTGGGCTATCCCCGGCGGCACCGATCACCAGATCGCCTATCGTCTCACCAGTCGCAGGCATCGCTTCCATCGTGGCCTCGGCTGTCATTTCCATAGTTGCTTCTGGCGTCACTTCTGGTGTTGCATCCTGGGCGCTCACCGAGGGTAAAGCCACTATCAGCAGCGCTATCAAGGCCAGGAACCATGTGAATTTACGCATCAATCGATACTCCTTCGCACATTCATTTCAGTCAAAATTACAGATGTCATCATAACAGTCGAAGCTGAGAGGCATCCAAGGCTGTCTTAAGATGAGCATTAAAATCCAGTCCCATTCTTTCGGAAGCGCGCTACAATGACCTTAAAAAGAAATGAGGAAGCAATGGCGACGATTCTGGTCGTAGATGATGAGGAGAACATCCTTAACCTGGTGAAGGCCTACCTGAAAGTGGAGGGTCATGCGACCTACACGGCTGAAGATGGCACCACGGGGTTGGCGATGTTCCGCCGCTATCATCCCGATCTGGTCATCCTGGATGTGATGCTGCCTGAGATGGATGGGTTCGAGGTATTGCAGCAAATCCGGCAGGAGTCGCAGGTTTACGTGTTGATGCTGACCGCCAGAGGTGAAGAGCCAGACCGCATCGCCGGATTCATGGCCGGTGCGGATGATTACCTGACCAAACCCTTCAGCCCGCGTGAGTTGGTCGTACGGGTGCAGGCTATTCTGCGGCGTGGGCGCGGCCTGACCGACGAGCAGGTGTTGGAAGTGGGTGATTTGCGCATCGACAGTCAGCGGCACGAGGTCTGGCGCGGCGATAATCGTGTCGATCTGACCGCGCTTGAGTTCAAGCTGCTCAAAACACTGGCGGGTTATCCTGGCATGGTACTCAGCCGGGAGCGATTGATCGAACTGGTGTGGGGTTATGATTTTTTCGGGGATGATCGAGTGGTTGATGTGCATATCGGGCGCATCCGGCAGAAGCTGGAATCCGACGCGGCCAATCCCCGTTACATCCACACCATTCGAGGCGTAGGTTACAAGTTTGAGGATGTGCAGCCATGAACATGGCCTTCAAGTTTTTCGTCTCGTATATGCTGGTGGTGCTGGTCAGCATCATCCTGCTGGCCGTGCTGACGGCTTTCGTCGCCCCATCGGCCTTTTTGCAGCTTTCGCAGGTCGAGGTAGTGCAGCAGGATGGACGCCCCTTCCTGCTCCTGCGCGAGATCAGCAGCCCGGTGCTGCTGGAATACGAAGTGCGCGCGGCCACCAACCGGGCGCTGCTGCTGGCGGGCGGCGTGGCGACCCTGGTTTCTGTGGGCATTAGCTGGTTCATGAGCTGGCGCATCGTCCGCCGCATCAGTGAGGTCGCCAGCGCCAGCCAGGCGATTGCCGAGGGCCAGTATGACCGGCGGCTGGAAGTGCGCGGCAGTGACGAACTGGACGAACTGGCGCAGAATTTCAATCGCATGGCGCAGGCCCTGGCCGATACCGAGGAAACCCGGCGGCAGCTGCTGGCAGACATCAGCCACGAATTGAAAACCCCGCTCTCCAGCATCAAGGGGTATATGGAAGCATTGGAAGACGGGGTAATGGAACCGGACGAGGAGACCTTTCATCTGGTCTATCGTGAGGCCGACCGCTTGCAGCGGCTGGTGTATGACTTGCAGGAAATTTCACGCACCGAGGCAGGCGCGCTCGAGATTCGCCCTGCACCGAACAACCCGGCGGCGTTGATTGAAGGGGCTGTCGAGCGTTTGCTGCCGCAGTTCCAGGAAAAAGGCGTCCGTTTGCAGCGTGACATCCCGGCGGCACTGCCCCAGGTGTGCGCCGATGCCGACCGCACCGGACAGGTGCTGCTCAATCTACTCGGCAACGCCTTGCAATACACCCCGTCAGATGGCAGTGTCACCATCAGCGCGGCACGTGAGAATGGCAGCGTGCAGTTTACCGTCCGCGATACGGGTGTCGGCCTGTCGCCAGAGGATCGCGTGCGCGTCTTTCAGCGCTTCTACCGCGTGGACAAATCCCGTGCGCGGGCCAGCGGCGGCAGCGGGATTGGTTTGACGATTGCCAAGTATCTGGTGGAGGCCCAGTCGGGGCGCATCTGGGCGGAGAGTGAGGGGGTTGACCGGGGAAGCGCGTTTCACTTCACGCTGCCGGTGGTGGATGGGTCATAATCAGCCCGCGATATCCATCTTTCCAGCCACACCCAGGTAATTTTTGAGCATGTCCTCATCGGCACGGCAGGCATCGGCGGTCCCTTCAAATACCACCCGGCCCTCACGCAGCACAAAGACATATTCACACCATTCCAGCACCCGACGCGCGTTTTGCTCGACCACCACTGTCGTGATGCCCTGCTCGTTCAATGTGCGCAGTGTGCGAAAAACTTCGGTGGCAATTAAGGGTGCCAGTCCAGCGCTTGGCTCATCCAGCAGAATCAACTGTGGGCGCAGCAGCCAGGCGATGGCGACCATCTGGCGCTCACCACCGCTGAGTTGTCCCGCAGGCTGGCGCTGGCGCTTGCCAAGAATGGGGAACAGTGCATAGGCTTCCTCGATGTGCGCGTCGGCCTGAGCGCGGGGCAGGGATCGCACCGCCAGCAGCAGATTTTCGCGCACGGTGAGATCAGTAAAAATATTCCTGCGCTGCGGCACATAGGCAATCCGCTGCTGCACCATGCGCTCGGTAGGCAGCCCGACCAGTTCTTTGCCGTCACATTGAATCGACCCGCTGAAAATCGTCGTCAGGCCAAAGACACTCTTTAAGAGCGTGCTTTTGCCGCTGCCGTTAGGGCCGAGGATGGCGGTAAAGCGCTGCGCTTCGGCAGTTAGCGAGAGATCATGCAAAACGGTAAGTTTGCCGTAACCGGCGGTCAGGTTGTGGATCGTAAGCATGGCGGACTCTGTATGCGGCGGGTTCACAGGTGAAGTGTAACGACAAACGCCAGAATCAGGTAGGGACAGGGACACGATGATTTACTTGTCACCATGTCCCCAAAATATCAGTGGTTAGTCCTCGAATGGGATTTCCGGGAAACCGCCCGCGAAGGGGGTATCCGGGCGCTCGTAATCGCCCATCAAGGCGCGACGCAGCGGAGTCGTATGCTCCAGGAAGGCCGGGTCAGTGGAGAACCGGTCACTGCGGCGCAGCCACGGCGGACTGTAAATGAAGTGCATGTTGTAGCGATCAAAATCCATATCATTGGGCATCGGCGAATGCCAGACGCCATTGTGGAACAGCAGCATCGTGCCGCGTTTGCAGCGGATGCTGTGCTGGATCGGCGAGGCGAAAATCTCCTTGCGTGCGTCTTTGGGCAGGTCCACCGGGCTGCGATGGCTGCCTGGAATCAACATCATATTGCCCATAAACAGCTCGCTCTGGTCAGTCAGGCTGTAGCTGGCACGAAGCTGCACCAGCGGCGTGGGATAGGCCAGGTGCTTGAATTCATAGGCACTGGAACCATCTTGATGCCAGCCGACGGATTGGCTGCCAGCAGGCTGCACCGTACACCAGGCCGCTTGCAGGACAAAGCGGTCGCCATAGAGCGCGCGCACTTTGGGCAGCACGGCAGGATGATCGATCAGACTCTCGATGGATGGCTCTGTTTCGAAGCCTTTGCCCAGTTGCAGCAGGCGTTCCTTGGGGGCGCTATGATGCAGGCGTTTGGCGGCTTCGAGCACTTCGTCACATTCATCTTCCGAGAGCACATCCTCAATTAAGATGTAGCCGAACGATTCAAACATGAACCGTTCCATCTCGGTCATCGGGCCAGGCTGAGCAAGAGGATACAATTCTTTAGGTGTGGCTTCTCGTTGCATAGATAAATCTCTTTCAAAAACTGGTGGGCGATTTTTCCAGTGTAACGGGTTTTTGGAGGTGGGGGTAGACCAGTTGTGGACTCTGGCAATATGGACCATAATCTCACCAGCAGCACATGGGAGGTGCTTTTATGGCGAAAATACCTTTTCAGATAAAACCGGTTCAACTGCTGAATGACCTGGAAGAGCTTACACAAGCCACGCCGATTCACAACGCGACATGGTATCGCGCGCGCCAGATAAAATCCGGCCTGGGATATGAATTTGCGGCTGGCACGCTGGCTGCCGCCCAATATCTGACACTCGATCTGTTGTGCAGCGGCCCGGAAGCAGGCGCGTTCGTGCTGGAATTGCAAGAGGGTGAGGACGGCCCCACGTTTCAATATTTGTTCGCCGCGCTGCCGCAGGCATCGGCCCGGCTGCGGGTGCCGCTGGCAGCGGTACGCCAGAATCGCTGGATGTACCCACGCGAGGGCGCGCTGCTCAAGCCACGCGTCAGCGGTCAGCGGGTGAATCTGGGGCGTGTGAACCGTATGCGTGTGCTGGTCAACATGATGGGCGCAGGTCCCGTCGAGTGGTGCATGACTCCAGTGCTGGCAACCGTGGACGAGCCGTTGGAACTCGATCAACCGGTGCTGCCAAACGGACCGCTGATTGATGAACTCGGCCAGAGTATCCAGCGCCAGTGGGAAGGTAAAAGCGCCTCCGCCGAAGAAGTGACTTCACGGCTGCAATCGCAGCTTGAGGCTGCACCGCAGCAGACATGGCCTGAAGGCTTCTCGACCTGGGGCGGCTGGACTGGCAAGCAGTTCGAGGCATCCGGCTTCTTCCGCACCGAATGGGACGGCAGCCGCTGGTGGCTGGTTGACCCTGATGGGTATGTGTTCTGGTCAGCAGGGCAGGATTGCGTCGCGCCCAATGTCTCGGCCAATATCACGCACATGGAGAGCGCCCTGAGCTGGATTCCTGGTGAAGACGATCCACTGCGTGAAATCATTTATGAACGCAATTCCGAACTGGATGTGAAATTTATTGACCACCTTCAGGCCAATTTTATACGCGCCTTCGGCACCGAAGATTGGTACGCCAAATGGGTCGAAATCACACTGGCGGAGTTGAAGCGCGATGGATTCAATACCGTCGCCAACTGGTCAGACTGGCGCGCCGCGCGTCATGCGGGATTCCCCTATGTACGCCCGCTGAATATCCATAACGCCAGCCGCGTCCAGCGCATTTATCGCGAACTGCCGGATGTATTCGCCCGAGAATTTGAGGCTGAGGCCGCTGAATTCGCGTCGCAGTTGACCGAAACGCGCGATGACCCGGCGATGATCGGTTATTTCATGATGAATGAGCCGACCTGGGGATTCGCACAGGAAACCCCGGCGGTGGGGATGCTGCTCAACACGACCAAGTGTGCCAGCAGGCAGGCGCTGTCCGATTTTCTGCGTGAGCGTTATGGCGATGATGATGGCCTTTCCGCCGCCTGGGGCCAGGAAGTGATTGGCGCAGAAGTGGCGGAAGGTGAATGGACCACGCCGCTTTCGCAGACCGCGCTCGATGACCTGGCAGATTTCAGCGCTATCCTGGTTGGGCGTTACTTTGGAATGCTCAGCAAAGCCTGCAAGAAGGTTGACCCCAATCACCTCAATCTGGGTATTCGCTATCACACCGTACCGCCGCAGTGGGCGTTGGATGGGATGCGCAGCTTCGATGTATTCAGCATCAACTGCTATAAGGAGCAGGTCCCGGCGGATGATCTCAAAGCCATCCATGAACTGCTCAACATGCCGACGATGATCGGCGAGTGGCACATGGGCGCGCTGGATGTCGGCCTGCCTGCGACCGGTGTTGGGCCGCGTGTGATTGACCAGGAAGCGCGCGCGCAGGCCTATCGCTTCTATCTGGAGAATGCCGCCGCCATTCCCCACTGTGTCGGCGTGCATCATTTCACGCATTATGACCAGTCGGCTTTAGGGCGCTTCGATGGTGAAGCCTATAACATCGGCTTCTATGATATTTGCAATCGTCCCTACGAGGTGTTAGTCCAGGCTGCGCGCGAAGCACACGCACGCATGTATGCCGTCGCGCTGGGCGAGGCCGAGCCATACAGTGCTGCGCCGGAATTTCTGCCGCGATTTTTCTACTAATACGATTGCACAGGGCTTGACCGCCACCTGGCATGTAACTGTGCAGTGATTTGTCAGGGAAATGAGGCGATACGAGCGACTGAAAGGAGGATGATTACTTTCGTTCACATCCCTCTTTCAGTCATCATCGATTGGGTAGGAGAATTAAAAGGAATTTTCTGGTTTCAGGCCCGCAAGAATTCGATCATTTCATCAAACTGTTCCAGGTCCATGGGTTTGATAAATACCAGATCAGCCTGTGTGCTTACTATGCCTGCGGCATCCACATCGGCTGTGGCGGCGATAACGGGTAAATGCGCTAAACGCTCATCGCTGCGGATGTAGTGCAAAATTTCAATACCCGAGACATGGGGTAAATGGATATCCAGAATAACCGCAGCAGGAACATGATTCCGCAGCCAGTCCAGCGCCGCCTGCCCATCCTGAATGATCTCGCACACCAGACCTTCAAACGTCAGAATTTCATTCATGATGGCGCTGAGTGCCGCATCATCTTCAATAAGTAACACGGTTGCTGTGCTCATTGAGTTCCGTTCCTTGCACGGGTTCCAGAGGAAAGCACACCGTAACCCTTGAACCATCATCAGGTTTACTCTGAACGATGATTTCCCCTTTCATAAGCGCCGTCAATTCTTTAACGATAGAGAGGCCGAGTCCGATGCCTCGGTTCGCCGCACGCGTTGGTGAGCCATCCACCTGCCAGAACGCTTCAAAAATCCGCGTGTGCATCTCCGGCGGAATACCTATTCCAGTATCGGTAACCATCAACGCCCAGTGTTCCGCATCAGGCTGAAAAATTGAGACGGTCACAGACCCGCTTTCAGTGAATTTGATCGCGTTGTTGACCAGATTTTGAAGAATCTGATTGAAACGCATCGAGTCAATTTTCACGGTGGCAGGTAAATCCTCTGCAACCGACCAGTTGAATGTTAAACCCTTATGCTCAGCCAGAGATTGCAGATTGTTCGCCAGAGGTTGCAGCAATTCCTGTGGGGATACCTCGACAGGTTTAATTCTGATCCTCTTCGAATCAATCTGTGACCCACTGAGCAGATTTTCAATGAAGGCTACAAGCTGGTGTACGCTATCCAGAACGCCATGCATGACCTCACGTTGCCTATCCGTCACAGGACCGTAGCGTCCACTTTGCATCAATTCTGTTCGCAGCGAAATCACACTCAAGGGCGTGCGGGCATCGTGACTGACATTTGCCAGGATATGCGTCTTCAGTTGGAGGGCCTCCAGCGCCTGATCACGCGCCTGCAACAGCTCTGCCTGAGCTTGTTCACGTTCCGCGATCTCCTTGCGCAACTGCGCGTTGGCCTGCTCCAGATCATGCGTCCGCACGGCAACTTGTTCCTCAAGCTGGTCGTGTGCCTGCTGAAGTTCACGCTGGGCCCGCTCCAGAGCACTCAGCATGCCATTGAAATCATTGCCCAGGTCCGTGATTTCATCATGCTGGCCGATTGCCACCCGCAATGAGGTATCGCCTGTGTTTCGGATATTTGTCACGGCATCTTTCAACTTCATCAGCCGCGAGAGGACAAGCCGATCTACACTAATGATCGTCGAGCTGATCAGGAGCGCGCCAATCATGATAACCGCTGTGAGAAAATAATAAATTGTCCTCTGTCCCTGGGCATAAATATCACGCGACATGGCAGACTTAAGGATACGAACTGGATTCCCCTGCAAATCCTCAAGCAAGGTGTATCCCGCAATCGCCTTGTCATTTAGCGGCTGGCTAAAAATGTGAGAGCCGGTAAGCAGCGCAGATTTGGCCGCTATCGCGTCGGCGGGTAACTGATCACCCTCAATCGGATAAGTTGTGAGCGCCAGACGAAGGGCGGACGAAAATGCTTCCACATGTGGGGCGTCCAAATATTGTCCGAAAATCAGTGTTCCCTCAATGGGGCCATCTCCCTGGCTATCGAGAATGTGCCGCATGGCTGTGACCATGACCTCATCGCCGCTCTCAACCAGACCCGTAACTTGATCGTCAAGGTTGTCCAGGTCCAGCAGATAGTGTTGTTGTGCCAGTTTCGCAGCCAGAGCAGTTGGAAAGGCGATTTCTTCGCCCGTTTGTAAATCCATCATTTTCTGATAAACAATGTCGCCATCTGAATTGAGGAGAACCACGGCATTAAGATCCAGATTCACCAACGTATCATCCATCATGTTATCGTTGATGTAGCTGTCATTTTCTCCCTGGATGAAGTAGTAGGTATCATCCCAGTAGGCCCAATCCGCGACAGTACCGCTCAGTTGTGTTAAGCGGTTCTTGATCGCGCTGGATGCTCGCTCGATATTCGCTTCAACATTCTGCACTTCGAGCTGTGTATAACTACTAAGCAGCATCTGCTCAGTAAGGCCATACAGCAAAGCCACCGAGATCAGGAGCGCAGTCACACCAATCAGAAAGTTTTTGCGCCGGATTGACATTAGATTAGTAGACCCAGGTTAATCACATTTCATTACATTACATTATCTTTCAACTTTAGCCAATAAATACTTGTATCTTCTTAAGAGTGTAAAATTTCCATTTTGTTATAAGTTTAGCAGTGATCATGAAGTTCAGATCGAAATGTATATAGAAAATCGCCTGTCATGTTGACCGCCGCCATTTTACGACAGTGTGCTGCTGGGGTTATAATCGGCAAAGTGAAAGGAATTACATCATGAGCCAGGAACCCAGTTTTGGCGTCGACCTGATGCGCACCTATCCGGGTCATGGTTGGCGCAAGGCGCTGTTCAAAGCACCACTCTACCTCTGGCGGCTGGGATTAGGATTTTTCGTAGGCCGCTACATCATGGTCATCACCACGATCGGGCGCAAAAGCGGCCAACCACGCCACACGATGGCCGAGTGGCACCCCCACCGCGACAGCAAATTCGTACCGGTCGCCTTTGGCGAGAAAGCGCAGTGGTATAAGAACGCGATGGCAAACTCACACGTTACGATCCAGACTGCCGACGGCACGCAAAGCGCGCTGGCCCGGCGCATCACAGACCCTGACGAACTGCTGGAAGCCTTCCATACGATTATGAAACGCAATCCGATGATGGCGCAGTGGTATCTGGAAGCGCACGGCGCGGAGCCGACCAACGCCGATGTATTAGCCACCAAAGATGATATTTACTTTTTGACCTTTGATCCTACCACCGATCCCACCCCACCACCGCTGGAAGCGGATTTATGGTGGGTGTGGCCGCTGGTGCTTGCTGTCTTTAGCCTGTTGATCCTGGGAAGTCGATCAGCGCGCAAGTGAAACGGAGCCGACCAAGATGACATCCATGATCAATCCCACTCAGCTTGCGCGCCAACTGGCGGCGGAATTCGCCCAACGCGCGGATGCTGCCGACCGCGCCGGAAAGCTCCCCTCAGAGGATGTGCAAGCCCTGCGTGATTCCGGCTATCTGACGATCAGTGTCCCACGCGAATACGGCGGGGCGGGACTCAGCCTGGGGGAATGTGTCGAGGCGCAGTTGGAACTGGCACAGGGCAGCGGCTCGACAGCCATGGTCGCCGCCATGCAGATTCACGCCTTTGGCAATGCCCGTGAGACAGATGCCTGGCCTGCTCCCTATCTTGAGCGCCTATCATGCCTCGCGGTGGAAGAAGGCGCGCTCGTGAATGGCATCGCCAGTGAGCCAGTAATGGGCAGTCCCTCACGTGGTGGCCGCTTCCACACCTACGCCGAGCCGCATGACCAGGGCTGGCGCATCAACGGCCACAAAAACTGGTCAACCGGCGGCACCCATCTCACCCATATGCTGGTCAGCATGAGTGTGGATGAGGAAACCGGCCTGATGATCGTCCCCAACAATATTGACGGCGTGGGGTGGGTCGAGACGTGGGGCGATTCGCTCAGCCTGCGCGCCAGCGACAGCCACGATGTCTACTTCAAGGATGTGATCGTCCCCCAGGACAACCTGATCCCGCGCGCCAAAAGCGATAAACGCATGCCGAACGCCTGGTTCCCCATGATGATGGCGGCGACCTATCTGGGGGTGGCCCTGGCCGCCCGCGCGGCGATCATCCGTTATGCGCTTGACCGTGTGCCGACTGCACTCGGCAGACCGATTGCGACACTGCCCAAAATCCAGCGGCAGATCGGCGAGATCGACCTGGAATTACAGGCCGCCCGCCTGCTGCTGCTGGATACTGCGCATCAATGGGAGGGCGACCCGGCATTTTATCCGCGCATCGTCGCCGCCAAGCATCTCGCCAGCGAAACCGCCATTCGTGCGACTGATCATGTACTGCGCGTGGCCGGGGGAAATGCCATCAGTCACAGTCTGCCGTTTGAGCGATTTTTCCGGGATGTGCGCGGCGGCATCGCCCACCCGCCCTCGGGCGACACCGCGCTGGAAATCATCGGCAAGGCAGCGATTGAGCAAACAACGCCGCTCTCATCATGAGCTTGACCTGCGTTTCTGCGGTAAAATAGCGCCTGCTTGATGAATCCACATGAGAGGGATATGGTTTATGAGAGGTATTCGCCTGGATGCAGTTTTGGTGATGATTATTGCGGTGGCGGTCACGATTTATGTGCTCAGTGCCACGACCGTATTTGGCCCGCTGGCGACAGGTGAGACCGGCGTCACAGCGGAAACTGCCGTTGAATGGGGACAGCCGCCAAGTGGTGATGTGCCTATCGAGGGTGAGGAAATGATCGACGCCACGGAAGAGGCTGAGATGACGACCGAGCCAACCGAAGACGCGGACATGGTGGAGCCGACCGAAGCCGCCACTGATGAGGCCGCCGACCTCACTGAAGAAGCTCCCACCGAAGAAGCTGAATAATCCACACAGGGTACGTTACTG